>JAYVDT010000382.1:0-4066 GCA_043749265.1 Rhodanobacteraceae bacterium
TCGTTCGCGATCTGCTGTGACACCGCCGCAACCGCTGCGATAGGCTGACCGGCATAGCGGATTACCGGGTAGCGCGACGGCGTCTCCATCTTTGGGTCACGCAATTCAGCATTGCCATACACATGTTCAATCACATGGACGGCACGTACACCTGGCAGCTTTTCCGCCGCGCTCGTGTCAATCGAAACAATCCGTCCGTGCGGTATCGTCGCATCCACCATGCGCCCATACAGCATGCCCGGCAAATTCACATCCGCGGTATATCTGCCTTTACCCATCGCCTTGGCTGGACCGTCATAGCGCACGGTCGGCTTGCCGATGAACATTAACTCAGAGTTTGGTGGCAGCGGTGGAGGCTCGTCCTGCGGGACCGTACGTTCTTTTCGTTCCAGCCCGTTTTGCGGGATCCCGAAGACGAAGCTATCGGTCCGCGTGGCCACGATCGGACTCGCCGCGACCGAAGGTGTCTCGGTATCCTTCTTCACGCCTTCAGTCTTCGGCGTGGCCACTTCCTGAGTACCCTTTGCCGGCGCCTTCTTCTGCGCCGCCTGCATCTCCGTATCGAGAACCGTATTGATTTCCATCTATGCCTCCGTCCCCGAACTCAAGGTCACTAGACCGGCAAGTTTGCCCTGCTGTGCCACATCCAACGTCGCCGCAAATACCTTTGGGTAAGTCCCGCATCGGCACAGATTGCCGCTTACCGCATGCTTCACATCGTCCAGACTCGGATTCGGGTTCCGCTTCAGCAGAGCCGCGCAACTCATCACCATCCCGGGTGTGCAGAAGCCGCATTGCATGGCGTCATGCTTTACGAAGGCAGCCTGCATCGGATGCATTGCATCACCATGCGACAAGCCTTCGATCGTCGTAATCTTCCGTCCGGTCAGATCGACAGCCAGTGTCATGCAGGCAAGTGCCGGTACATCATCGATCCATACCGTACACGCCGAGCAGGATCCGCGATCGCAAACGACCTTCGTCCCCGTCATCCCCAGGTTATCGCGCAGTGTCTCCGCGAGCGTGTAGCGTGGCTCCACCGTGACCGAATGCTCATGCCCATTGATCTGGAGTTTGATGGGCAAGGCCGCAGGTCCCATCGTGCTCGGATGGTGAAGCGCATCCTTTGCATCCTTCGCGAAGGCGCTCGCAGATTCAATGACCGTAGTTGCCGCCGTGATGCCGGCACCTTTAAGAAACCCGCGACGGGAAAAATCTGTCTTCGGAGCGTCTGCCATAAAAGAGCCTTTCGAATGCGCAACAATTTCAATTGCTCGAACGCCTATAGAGTACATCTTCACGCGAGAGTCGCGCCAGCCTGCGCGGGCACCCGCGTGTTGTCACCATCGGGAAGGTCTGTACCTCTTTCACGTAATGAAATGATGGCCGCGGAAATTCTTCGCAAAAGTGAATATATACAGGCCCGGCAAGAATTTAGTGCTTCCCATGGACTGACGCAGGGAGCGCCCCAAACAGCGGCGGAGGACGCCGGTACTTCGTCGCCTGTTCGTACCCATAGGCCAGCTTGATCAGCAGCGGCTCGCTAAAGCTTCTACCAACGAAGGTCAAGCCCGCGGGCAACACGCCGTATGTCACGCCCATCGGAACGCTGATCCCGGGAAAACCTGTCATGGGGCAGATAATCTGGCTGTTATCGCCCCCTGGACTCTTCAAGTCGCCGACCTTCCGCGGCGCATTGCTCCAAGTGGGGTAGATCAGCGCATCCAGTTTTTGCTTGTCCATCTCCTTCAAGATCGCATCGCGAAACTTGATTTTTCGTGGGTCGTGGTACGTATCCGGGCACGGAACTACCGGCGCTACTGCGCCCGGCTTTGGCGCAACTGCTCCCTTCAGCCGTTCTTCAATCGACCCCAGATAGAGTCCGGACGCGATGATCTGTTGGAGATTTTTGTAGGGCGCGCTCTTGCCGTGGTCCGCGAGATAGTTATTCAGGTCGAACTCGAATCCGCCACAGGGAGCCGACTGCGGAGGCCATTTGTACTCGGGCAGCGGAAAGGCATCGAAAATGATCGCGCCGTGCGCCTTCAGATCAACGATCGCGTTTTCAAACAGCGACTTGATCTGCGGGTCCGTCGTCGCCGTCTCGACGTAGCTCCGGACAATCCCAATCCGCGCACCGCGCAGACCATCCTTGTCGAGAAATCGTGAGTAGTCCTTCTCAACCTTGCCATCTGAAAATCTTGTCACCGAATCTGCCGAGTCGTATCCCTGCACCGCCGCGAGAATAGCTGCTGCATCCGCAACCGACCGTGCCAGCGGGCCCCCAACGTCGTTCGTAGACGATAAAGGAATGATGCCATCCCGACTCGTCATCCCAATCGTCGGCCGAATGCCAACAAGCCCATTGTGTGACGCCGGGCCGCGAATCGAATCTCCCGTATCGGTCCCCAGTCCAACCTCGCCCAGGTTTGCGGCGACGGCCGCAGCCGTGCCTCCACTGGACCCAGCCGGCACCCGATCCAAAGCATAAGGATTGCGCGTGATCCCTGCGATTGAACTCTCCGTCAGCAAAGGGCTAAACGCCCACTCAGCCATATTTGACTTCGCCAAAATAATGGCCCCCGCCTCCCGCAGCCTCTTCACCATGAATGCGTCTTCAGAAGGTACAAACCACTTCAGAGCAAGCGAGCCGCCCGTCGTCTGTAGCCCCTTGGTGTCGTAGTTATCCTTCACGATGACAACAATTCCGTGCAGCGGACGCAGTTTGTGCGTCCTCGCGAATTCGCGATCGAGCGCATCCGCATCCGCAAGCGCATCCGGATTCAACGTAACAATCGTATTGAGGCGAGTCGGTTCGTCAAACGCCATAATGCGTTCCAGGTACATCTCGACCAGTTGATGACAGCTAACCTTGCCACCCCGGATCGCATCCAGCGTTAGCGCAATCGTCGTCTCGCGAACGTCGAAGCCAGACTCACTTGGCTCACCAGGCGCAGCCAACGAGATGGACGGCAGCCAAAGAAAAACAGCCGCGACGGCGAAAGACCGCAAAGCTTTCTGTAAAGTCTGATTCAATAGACCATCCTTGAAATCACTAAATTAAGGTACGCGTCGCGCAGTATTCCGCTTTGGCTTGAGGCTATCCCACTTTGGCTTGAAGTGTCCGAAAAACCGCTCAGAGCGAAACGGAAGTCAAGGCGGAAAGTAACCGAACAGCTGAAAACACGTTTAGTTTCGCATGATCAACGCGAGCAGCACCGAACAACCACAAGCGGAACCTGTCGTTGACGTGGTCCGCCGCAACAACATAAACAAGCATCAAATTAAGAACCTGCAAGTTAAGATTGGATGAATGGTCCAGCTGGTCCATCTGCAAGTCTTCCCGAGGAGAACCGTATGACCGTTTGCATCAAAAACACCCTTTCCCGACTGCTTTCGAGCCTCCTTTTCCTATCCTTGTTCGTGATCACCCAACATGCGATGGCAGCGCCCGTTGGAAGCGGTGTCGGCGTGGTCAAGGACGCGACAGGTGCCGTTGTCGACAAGGCAAAGTTGACGCTCAAGCGCATCAGTACCAATGCGGTCTTCAGCACGACCAGTGACGCCAGCGGCAACTTCCATTTCTCGGACCTGAATCCGGACGTTTACACGCTGACCGTGGAAGCGCCCGGTTTTAAACGTGTCGTCATCTCAGAAGTCACCATCCTGGTCGATCAGGACACCCGCATCGACGTCACCCTGGCAGTCGGCAATATCGACCAGACCGTGGACGTAACCGCAGCCGCACCCTTGATCGACACGGAGCAAAACACCCTTACCAATGTCATCGATCACCAGGCCATCAGCACTATGCCGCTCAACTCGCGGAACTTCCTGGATCTGGCTCTGCTGACACCTGGCGCAACTCCCTCCGCTGGCGGCAGTCAGGTAACTGGCTTCAACGTGGCCGGTGCGCGCACTCAGTCCAATGACTACCTCATCGACGGCATCAGCAACATGGACACCCAGGTTAATGGCGGTCTCTCCAGTTTTCGCATTAACGACGCCGTCCAGGAATTCAGTGTTCAGACCAGCGTTCCAACAGCAGAGTTCGGTCGCGGAGAAG
>JAYVDT010000383.1:0-4058 GCA_043749265.1 Rhodanobacteraceae bacterium
CTACCGGACACTTCGAGTTCTCCTCCCTCAAGCCCGGTCTCTACGTCGTCCGCATCTCCCATCCCGGCTTCGCCACCACCGTCCAGGAGAACATCACCCTCACCGTCGGCCGCACTGTCTCCCTCACTCTCGCCCTCCAGATCGCCAGCGCCAACACGGAGGTCATCGTCACCTCCGCCCCCCTCATCGACGTCACCACCGCCTCTTCCACCAACACCCTCGGCGAGCTCACCATCGCCACCACTCCCGTGCTCGGCCGCAAGTTTGAAGACCTCCTCACCCTCACTCCCGGCGTCAGCATCTCGCAAGGCCCGGACGGCGACGAAATCAACATCAACGGCCAGCGTGGCATCTTCAACAACATCTCTCTCGATGGCGGCGACTACAACAACGGATTCTTCGGCGAGCAATCTGGCGGCCAGCGCGCCGCCGTCGACATCACCCTTGAAGCCGTCAAAGAGTTCCAGGTCGTAGCCAGCGGGGCCAACGCCGAGTTCGGACGCACCGGCGGCGGCGTCATTAACGTCATCACCAAGTCCGGCACCAACAACACCCACGGCAGCCTCTTCTACTACCAGCGCCTCGAGGCCCTCACCGCCAATACCTCCGACGGACAGCCTCTCACCAACTTCCATCGCGAGCAATTCGGCGGCAGCTTCGGCGGCCACATCATCAAGGACAAGCTCTTCTACTTCGGTGCCGCGGAAGGCATCGACGAAAACCTCCTCCGCGCCAACCTCAGCCAATACAACGCCAGCGCCCTTGGCTCCGCACCCTGCGCCATCACTAACCCCACCTTCGGCGGCAACATCACCGACACCCAGATCGCCGCCAACGCCGACTGCCAGCGTCAGGTCCTCCTCAACTTCTACAAAACCAACTTCAAGACTGACGAAGGCAAACCCGTCGCCCACGGCGTCCACAACGGAGCCTTCTTCGGACGCATCGATTACAACCTCACACCCAGAAATCTTCTCTACACTTCCTACAACTTCGACTACTCCAATAACGTCAACCAGACCTTCGACGTCCCCACCTATGGCACATCCGCCAACGGTACCGAAGGCCCCACCAAAGTTTCCACCCTCAATTTCAATCTCATCTCCACCCTCAGCGACCACAAACTGAACGAGGCCCACATCACCTACGGCTATGAAGACCGTGGACGCTCTGCCGCTGACCCCAACTCTGTCCCCGATACCGGAATCAACGGCCTCGGCATCAACACCGGTCCCTCCTTCCGCTTCGGCCAGCCCTTCTTCCTCGGACCCGGAGCCAGCGAAACCTTCTACCACCTCGACTTCAAGGACAACTTCACCTCCGTCATCCGCACCCACTCCATCAAGTTCGGCGGCGAGTTTCTCTACAGCCACAACACCCAGGTCTTCGACGGATTCGCTCTCGGACGCTACATCTTCGGCAGCACCACCGGCTTTCTCCACTACGCCTCCGATGCCAGCAAGGGCAACGGCTTCGGCCCTGGAACCCAGTCCTGCTCCGACGGCACCTTCGTCTCCACCGCTGCCTGCCCCACTGGCACCCTCAACTTCGGCAGCCCGCTCCTCCTCTACCTCCAGGACGCCGGAGTCCGTGCCGGCCAGACCGTCCAGCAAGCCGGCTACTCCAACATCAGCAACAAGGAACCGGCTTTCTACATTCAGGACACCTGGCAGGCTACCCATCGCCTGAACCTCAATTACGGTCTCCGCTGGGAAGCGCAGTTCTTCCCTCAACCCGTCATTGCTCCAAAAAACACAGCTTACGGCGTCAACCTCACCGACCCCCGCTTTCCCTCCACCGGCTACCTCCCCGACCAGACCAGGGAGTTTCAGCCACGCGTAGGCTTCGTCTTTGATGTCTCAGGAAGCGGCAAGTCCATCCTCCGCGGCAGCGCCGGCATCTTCAACGCCCGCCAGAACGGCCTCACCCAGGTCGGTGCCATCACCACCAACGGAGCCCAGCAGCAGACCATCACTCAGTTCGCTGGAACTTACCCCACCTATCCCGGCATCCTCACGCCCACGCCTGTCCCCGATGGCCAGTTCCCCTTCCAGCCCGGCGTCACTGTCTTTGACAGGAACTACCGCAACCCCCGCATCTATACCTACAACGTGGGTTTTGACCAGCAACTGTCCTCCGATTACGTAGCCTTCGCCGACTTCACCCTCTCCAAAGGCGTCTACCTCACCCGCTTCACCAATCCCAACATCGGCGCCACCGTCGTCCCCGGTAACAACTCCGACACCGTCTCCTATAGCGGTCCCAAGCCCTTCGCCAACCTGGGCGACATCACCAACACCATCTCCAACGCCAAGTCCCTCTACCGCGGCGCCACCTTCGGCCTACGCAAGCGCTTCTCCCATCACTTCCAGTTCGAAGCCCAGTACACCTTCTCCGTCGACCGTGACGACGACTCCAACGAGCGCGACCCCTACACCTTCCGCTACGCCAACCTCTACAACCTCCAATCCGAATATTCCTACTCCGACCGCGACGAGCGCCACAAACTCAACGCCTATGGCCTTGGCGACCTACCCTTCGGCTTCAAGGGCAATCTCCGCGTCCAGAGCCACTCCGCCTCCCCCGTCACCGACAACCCCAATCCCCTCACCGGCCCCAGCGGCCCCGCCTGCAGCAGCGACAACTCCGCCACCCGCTTCGTCGGCACCACCGATTGCGGCCGCAACCATCTCCGCAAAGACAACGCTTTCTTCGTCACCGATATCGGCCTTGCCCGCCCCATCCACTTCCACAACGACAAGTTCGCCCTCGTCCCCCGCGTAGAAATCTTCAACCTCTTCAACAACCGCAATGACCTGAACCCCCTAAGCTCCCCGGCCCTCTTCGACTTCAGTGGCTTTCTCCGCGTGGGCGTAGGCGACCCCCGCCAGGCCCAGCTAGCCCTCCGCTTCACTTTTTAATCCGATCCCAACCCAAAGCAAAGGTCGCTCCCACGAGCGGCCCCTTCTTGTTGATCCCACCCCCTCCCACACGTCTTGGCTGTCCTTTGTCACAACCAACAGTTCTTGGGCCGCGTCACACCACAAGTGTCTATCCCTCAGTCGATGCGCGAGTTTGTCAGGTGCAGGGTCCTGTATCCGCTCCTGCGTCTGCTGCGCGGTGGAGTAACGCCGCGGCGGCTGGCGTGGAGCCTGGCACTGGGAGTGGTGGTCGGCATCAATCCTTCCGTGGGGCTCACCACCATCGTGGTGATTGGACTCGCGTGGTGCTTCGGATTGAACCAGGTGGCGACGCAGATTGGGGTCCATGCAGTCGCGCCATTCCACCTGCTTCTCATTCTGCCGTTTATCCAGCTCGGGGTGCATCTGTTTCATACGCGCCGGCTTCCGATGAGCCTCAAACAGATGGAGCATCTAGGCCATCATCCATGGCGGCTGATTCACGAGATCTGGCAATGGGAATGGCATGCGCTCATCGTGTGGGGGGTGTTCGCCGCGATCGCCATGCCGCTCCTTGCGAAGTATATTCGGCGTGGGCTGGTGCTCCTGATGCGCCGCAACAAGACCCTGATGCACTCAAGCCCGGTGGCGAAAGAAAGCTAGATTCTGCCTGAACCGTCCCGAACCGGCTCGGCCCAACTCCAAAAGTTGCGCAACAACGCTTCTACGCGGTGCTCCAGTCCACCTTTGTGCTCAGATTGTCCAGACACGCCGCTCACGGCCTCCACCACGTTCCAGACCGTCCTTCCTCACAGATGGAACACATCACCATATGTGGAGTGAATTCGCAGCGCTTCGAGTTGAGATCACCAATTTGGTTGAAGTGTAAACACGCACTCTGGTTGGGGTTAACGCCAACCTCACGTTCAAGCGAGCCGCAAAGATCATAAACAGAGTCCTACACTGGTGCCTTGGCCTTCAATTCGACCAATTCATATTGAGCTTCTCCGAGCAGGTCAGATTTGGCAGAAGCCACCCACCGGCTCGGTTCTTATCATCAGGCAGGAAATGTGGCTCGCCAGTCCTCTGTACTCAGCGTTGACACCCCATCTAGCGGTGGAACGATGTTGAAGATTCGCTGCTCTCTTCCAAACAAGT
>JAYVDT010000384.1:0-4053 GCA_043749265.1 Rhodanobacteraceae bacterium
CATGCGGAAGACGAGTGCGTTTGTGTCCTCAGCTTTCTTCACTGCGGTAAGGGTGATGTTGGCGTTGTCAACGGATGCGAAGGAGTACTGTGCGGGCAGAGTGCCGCCGTGTGGGAAGACCTGTGTCGCGGTCATCGCGGTATTGAGTTCATAGCCGCGATGCATTGTCAGCGCTTGCTTCCAGTCTCCGGTGTGCGGATAGATGGCGTAGGTGAAGCGCTGGCGGCCGCGGTCGGCGTCGGGATCAGGCCACGTGGGCGAGCGCAGAAGCGTAAGGCGGAGCGTGTCACCTACGGCATCGTAACCGTATTTGGAGTCATTCAGGATGGATACGCCCTGGTGCTCATCGCCGAGATCAGCCCAGCGGAGCGCCGGCACTTCGAACTGGGCCTTCTCCCAGGAGTTGTTGCGGGTTGTTGGGCGTTCGATGGAGCCGAACGGGATCTCGTAGGTTGCCTTGGGGCTGGAAACGGCAAGCGGGAAGGCGGCTTTCAGGAGGACGTGAGTTTCGTGCCAGTCAACGTCATTATTGACGTTGACCAGATCAGAGTCGGCGTCGAGGGAGATGTCTTGAGTGAAATGCGAGCTTTGCCACTTGCGTTCGATGCGGATGGTGGCGCGTAGTGGGCCCGTGTTGAGGAGGCTGACGGACTCGACCGTGGTGATGGGGGTGTTGTGGTCGAGGGTGCCGGGATCCACGTTCCAGGCGTCGTAGCTTTTGGGCGTGTCGACAAAGGTTTGAAGCTGATTGCCGCAGGCGCCGGAGGCAAAAAACTCATGGCCTTTGCTGTCTTTCAGGCTTGTAATGCAGCCATTTGTCTTGTCGATCGCGAGGAGGATGTTCGCATTGCCGAGTGTGAGCTGAGTTGAAGTAGTGGCCCAGTTGAGAACCTTGCTGGGGTTGTGGAGATCCGCCGCAGTCGCCGCAACAGCATGCAGGACTTTATATCCAAGTGCCGGGATGCCGTCTACGCGGGCGAGAAGGGTAAAGGTGTGGGTTGCGTCATCATGCTCCAGCACCTGAGTTATTAGGCTGTGATTTTTGTCGTCGAGGAGCGCAACGGACGGTGCGCCTTCCGGCAGTTGCACGGTTAGCTTCACTGTCTCCGCACGTGGCCACGCAAGTGAGTTGAAGATCAGGACGGGCACGCCGGTGCGGACTCGTGTGTCTACTCGAGCGGCTACTGTTTTGAGTGAAGACTCTGAGACCTCACGATTGACGCTCGAGACCTCGGCATAGTCTTTCTCCGCGTCGCGATAGATGACTGCGATTCCGGACCCGGCGGCGAGATCGTGGAACTGGTTGAAGGTAATTTTCTTCCAGTTATCTGTCAGTGCATCAGCAGGATAGGGCCGGCCATCGAGCCATGCGAAGGAAGCTAACTTCTCGGAGTTGAGGGTTGCGGTCTCGCTGGTGCGCATGTTGCGTTTGTGTGTAGCTTGCGAGGTAAAGATGCCGCGGTGGTATTCAAAGTAGAGCTCATCCTTCCAGGTAGGAATGCCTATGGCACCGGAGGTGGATGCCGGTGGCGCGGCGTAGCCCTTGGCGATGCGATCGTAGTTCCAGGTTGGCGAATCGGGGTTGAGCTTTGACTCCACGTTGGTGAAATAATTCTGGGCTGTGCCGTAACGAATGGTGGGTGTGGCGACTCCAGTGGTCTTGTCGGCGGCGATC
Organism: Rhodanobacteraceae bacterium; assembly: GCA_043749265.1. Classification (GTDB taxonomy): domain Bacteria; phylum Acidobacteriota; class Terriglobia; order Terriglobales; family Acidobacteriaceae; genus Edaphobacter. The sequence continues at coordinate 1,676 of JAYVDT010000384.1, forward strand.
CACTGGTCGGCCTGGTCGAGCATGTCCCGGGTAGGGCCGCCGCCGTGATCGCCGATACCATAAAGGTCAAGCATCTCGGTGGTGCCTGGGTTGCGCTCGGCAGACTCTGCGAAGTCGGCGGAGATACGCGATGGATTTACGTTGTCGTGGACGTAGTCTGTGGGGAAATAGGTGAGGACCTTGGACCCATCAGGCGACTGCCACCAGAAGAGGCGAAACGGCAGGACGTTGGTGTCGTTCCAATGCATCTTCTGCGTGACGAAGTAGTCGAGTCCGCTGCGTTTGTAGATCTGCGGAAGTTGCCAGTTATACCCAAAGGAATCGGGATTCCAGCCGATGCGTGCGGTGACGCCATACTCCTTTTGGAAGTAGCGCTGGCCAACAAGGAGTTGGCGGACCAGCGACTCGCCACCGGGAAGATTGAGGTCGGGCTCGACCCACATGCCACCGACGATCTCCCAGCGACCCTCCTTGATGCGCTGCTTGATCTGCTCGTTGAGCTGTGGATACTTGTCGGCCATCCAAGCGCTATATTGGGCGGCGGACTGGGTGAAGGTGTAGTCGGGATATTCGTTCATCAATTGGAGCGCCGTGGTGAATGTGCGGCGGACGACGTCGATCGTCTCGCTTCGCGGCCAGAGCCATGCCGCATCAATGTGCGAGTTGCCGGCTAGATCAATCCTGGTTTGCGCAAGCACGAGATGTAGCGAATCCAGGACCGACTGGGCTTTGCGGAGAGAGGCATCGAAGGCGGACTGGTTCCCCTTCGCGAGTGCATCGGTGTCAATGACCGCGATTGCGGACTCGACCGTTGGAAGCAGATCTTTGCGCGGAATGGGAAGTGAAGGCAAAAGATTGGCCGCGGTGAGGCACTGAATTCGAATGTCGTCCGGGTCCGGGCGCGCGACTGCTAGGGCACCGCTGGGATTGCGCTCAATGCGGAGGTTTACACCGGTAAAACGCTTGTCGTCCACGGTGTGAAGAAGCTTTACTGCGACGAGAATCTTGTCGCCAGGGTGAGCCGGCTCGAAGAGCACGATGGGCTCGAGATCGTCGCCAAGGGCTACCCGACGGCCATTGAAGTAGATGATCTGCGGCATGGGTCCGTTGGCGTCCGCCCGGAAGCGGAACCAGATGCGGGCGCCGGTAAGGTCATAGCCGTTGAGTGTGCGCGGAACTTCAATGACTCTGCGGTACCAGGCAGCATCCTTGGCGGCGGCAGAAGGCGGCGCAACGAGTGGCCATGATGAGTCGTCGAGTGTGGTGGATTCTCCATGCGGAAGGTCTCCTGCATGGAAGTGCCACTGCCCGGTGGGAAGTTGGTTCAGCGTCTCCAAAGTATGCAGCTTGGCGAGCGCCGCCGGCGAGAGATTCTTCTGTTCACGGACAGGAGTGAACGATTGGGCCGCGGCGATAGAAGAGGCCAGAAGGAACGCAAAAGAAAAGACGTGATGACGCATGGAAGGAAGAGTATCAAATTAGAGGGATATTATGAGTTCAACTTCGATATCTGCTGACAGCGATGCAAATCAAAGGATCCGTAGCAGCAGCTGGCGTGTGGGATTTGCATTTGTATCGACAGCGTCCAGGTAACAACCCAAAAGCGACAACGAGTGACCTGAAAGATGCATGGACCGCGACGCTGAACTGTGTGATCCTCAGCCTGTCTCACTCAATATCAAAAGCCCACATCGGTAACGGTGATCCACATATTCGGGACACAAGGCGATACAAAATTTCCTGTGTCGTAAACTTAGACTACAGACGTAGCAATCAAAAATAATCGAACGTCACCTGTCCCGATCACCCGTATTGGCGCAGCTAGACTTCTGTGCGCGTTGAAGAACCCGTCTGGGGCGCTTTTCATAGACTCGCGCCAACTTGAACTCAGTAGTACCTTCTGCGCTTCATCTGCTTGGAATCGCCTTGCTTTCTCCCCTTGCGGAGAAGGTGCACTCCCGCGCTTTTTCAAAACTCGTGTTGCACTCAGAGGTTTAATGAACGTGAAATCGGCCCAGTCCTGGAATCTGCGAATTGTCGCAGCCTGCTTCACCTTTGCCCTGCTTCCCGCACTCAGTTCCGCACAATCTAATTTGCAAGTAACCTATGGATCCAGCGGATTGCAGACGCTGTCTTACCAAAACGTGATTTTAGAGGACGTCGCCGCGAGTCCTTCCGACGCCTTCCATATCTGGCATATGAAAGCCACTGACCTTAGCGGATCCTTGATTGGCACAGGGCAATACGGATGGGGTGAAAGCAACAATGGCGTATCGTGGGACCTCACGACCAAGACCAAGACGTATACCTTCTCCTGGGGCAGGATTACAACTCAGTTCGCACAGATTGGCGACAAGCTTGACGTAATTGTGACGGAG
>JAYVDT010000385.1:0-4051 GCA_043749265.1 Rhodanobacteraceae bacterium
ACGGCCAGAATCTGGTCGGCGGAGACTCCCCGCTCTTCAATCAGGTATGCGATGCGATGCGTGATGACGCGCGTCTTGCCGGACCCAGCGCCGGCTAACAGCAGTACTGGTCCATCGACGGCCTGAATGCCATCCTGCTGCTGCGGATTCATCTTTTCAAGTAAACGAGATGCCATGAGGGACAAAGAACTCCAGTCCCTATCTTAAGCCGTTCGCTTCTGAAAAACGAGTCATTGCAACTAGGAGTGGCATCAGCAAACAATGCGCCAGGGCGGAAATGTCAAAGGTCAACAAAAATTGTGCGTGGATGCGAGCAGTTTCTTTGTCCGCCTCTTGTCAATGCCCTAAGCGTTGACGCATATGCACGGATATCCTCGCGAGGAGGAGAATCGCCAATACCTTTTCAATCGTACTTTTCCCTACAGCGCCGGTGAAAAGTTATCGATGCACAAAACAAAGATCACTCCGAAAGCGATTACCACCCACGACCAGTTGCGCTCCAACCAGAACTCCGATTCACCTTTGACACTCATCTCAACATTCTCCTTGCCACGCTTCTAAAGTCTAAACGAAAAGCAATGCCATGCCCAACCCGTCACTGCCACTCGTCTTTCGTGGATGCCGTATTCTCAACGCGTCGGCTCCGCTCTTAGCTTGAGTCGCTGCAAGGTATAGCCGTTGACGTCCGGTCCGCACCGCCGTAGCATCTTGGAACTGGACCCGTGGAAAGGTGCTCCTTGTCAACTTCCGTCCCTGACGGCCGTCGTCCCGACATCCCTGCGCTGACCTCGCTGCGGTTCTTCGCGGCTCTCTGGATCGTGCTTTTTCATATACGGGAGGTTGGCCTCTGGAGGGGCGGTGTTCGGCCATATCTCGCTACAATCCAGCTCGGATACCTCGGCGTCAGCTTCTTCTTTGTCCTGTCCGGCTTTATCCTCGTCTACGTCTACAGCGGTCGCGAGTTGGAGAAGATGCGCTTCTGGCAAGCCCGCTTCGCCCGTATTTATCCTGCGTATCTGCTCTCGCTGCTGATTACGTTGCCCGGTGTCCTGTTTTTCCTGCCTCAGCTGCGGCAGATGCACATTGCTGGGCTGGTTCTGGCAGCTTTTCCGCTTCTGCTGGAGGCCTGGTTTCCGCGCATCCTTTTCTACTGGAATGCGGTCGCCTGGAGCCTCTCGGCCGAGGCGTTCTTTTACTTGGTCTTCCCCTTCGTCTTCCGTCGCCTGGAACGCCCAGGTTGGCGTGGGCTTGGCCTGTGGATAAGCGCCGCCTGGCTGGCCAGTCTAGCGCTCACCACGACCTATGTCCTGCTGCGGCCGGACGGGGTTGCTCACACTAACACCCTTGACAATCAACTGTTCTGGCTTAGCGTGGTCAAATTTAATCCGCTGGTTCGCCTGCCGGATTTCCTGCTTGGCATGGGCGTCGGCATGGCATTCCTGCGACTGCCGGCCCGTGCTAGAAGCTGGCCCATCGCTGCAGGAATCGCCTTTATCGTCGTCGCCATCGTGTTACAGAAGCAGATCCCTTATCCGATCATGCACTCGGGCCTGCTGGCTCCCGCGTTTGCTCTGATTGTCTTCGGCTTTGCAACACAACCAGTGTGGACCCGCTTCCTCGCCTTCAAACCAATGCTTCTCCTCGGCGAGGCAAGCTACAGCCTCTACCTTTTGCATTTGTTCGGAATCATCCTTCTGGCTTTTCTCTTCCATCTTGCGGGGTCGCCCTACATCATCGAGGTCGTCGTGCTCTACCTGATCGGTATCTGCGTGCTTTCGATCGGCGTCTTCCTGTTCATCGAAAGCCCATTACGCCGCCTGCTGCGGCCTCGCCCACGCCGCGACAGAACAGTCGAAACTACCACCCATGCATCCGTATCGATGTGATTTGCTACTGCCAGTCATCCCGGGCCGACGCCGCATCCTCGAACACCTGGTCAAAGCCATCGGCCTTCTTGATCAGGATGTCGCCCATTACCACGGGCTGGTGCAGCAGGACGGCTTGCAGTCGCACTAGTTCAAGTATCGCCAGAAACATGCAGATCAGCGCGCGCTCGGTATGGGTGTTGTGCAGCAGGCGCTGCAGCGAGACCGGTTTGTCTTCCATCAGCAGCCGCCGCTTCACGTAGTCGATCATCTGCGCGACGGTCACGGATTCCTCGTCCACATCGAGGACCGGACGCGCACGCAACCGGCTCAGAATGTCCTGGAAGACACGCACCAGGTCAACAGTGTCGGCTTCAATCTCGCCGTCCAGACCGGGATCGCCCTTGAACTGGCGCATGCCGGGGTTGGACCAGGTGGCCTCTTCCACCTGCTGCTTCTGCGCGAGCATCTGGGCGGCGGCTTTGAAACGTTCGTGCTCCAGCAGCCGTTCGACCAGTTCGCGCCGAGGATCTTCGGAATCGGTGCTCAACGCGTCAGAAGGATCACGCGGCAGCAGCATCTTGCTCTTGATATGGATCAGCAGGGAAGCGGTGTATACGAACTCGCCCGCAGCATCCACGTCAGTGTTTTTCAGGTGGTGGCAGTACTCCAGAAACTGCGCCGTGATGACGCCCATAGGGATGTCGTAGATGTCGATATTCTGTTTGCGAATCAGGTCCAGCAGCAGGTCCATGGGCCCGTCGTAGACCTGCCCGACGGTGATGGAAAACGGCGATACCGAAGCCTCTTCCTTGCTGGCACTCTTTCCCGCGGCAGCTTTTCTGGGCTCCTGCGCAGGCGGCGGCTCGGGCTTTGGCTTCAGCACGAACGGCTCGCTGGGCGCTCCAACCTCAGGAGAATCAGAATCCCCTTGTGCCCCATTCATCGCGGTTTCATTGCCATGAATGGGTTCAACGCTATGAATGGGTTCAACCGCGTCGTCCTGCTCGAAGTCAGCCATCAGGCCCTGGCCTTCCTGTAGCGAAGCCCCATGACCTCGCTCACCTGCCGAATTGTTTCTTCCGCGCGTGCGCGCGCACGCCGGCCGCCAGCATCCAGAATCTCCTCGACCAGTACCGGATCGGCTTCGTACTTGCGCCTGCGCTCGTTCACGGGAGCAAGTTCGCGCACGACTCCATCCGCCAGCCATTGCTTGCACTCAATGCAGCCGATCCCCGCGGTCACGCAGCCGTCCGCAACCCGGAGTCGCGTCTCCTCCGTCGAAAAGACCTTGTGCAGATCGAACACCGGACAGACCTCAGGATTGCCCGGATCAGTCCTGTGCACGCGCGCCGGATCTGTCACCATCGTCTTCAGCTTGTTGCGGATATCAGCCTCAGAGTCCGACAAATTAATTGTGTTGCCGTAGCTCTTGGACATCTTGCGGCCATCGGTTCCCGGCAGCCTGGGAGAGGGCGTCAGCAGCACCTCCGGCTCCGGCAGAATTTTGCGGGTATCGTACGCAGATTTCAACTTTGTCTGCGGAGCCGCCGCGATCAGTTCATGCGGAGTAAATGTGTCCTTGTCTGCCTTGCCCGAGAGTTTCCGCGCCCTGGACTTCACGGCTTCCAACTCCCACGGTGCAGCACCTTCGGCCATAAAGAACTCGCCGGGATAGAGCTGGTTGAACTTGCGTGCAACCTCTCGCGTCAGCTCCACGTGCGACGCCTGATCCAGGCCGACGGGCACAAAATGCGGCTGGTAGATGAGAATGTCGGCAGACTGCAGAAGGGGGTAGCCGAGAAAGCCATAGGTGGCCAGGTCCTTCTCGCGCAACTGTTCCTGCTGGTCTTTGTAGGTAGGCACGCGCTCCAGCCAGCTCAGCGGAGTGAACATCCCCAGCAACGTGTTCAACCGGTCATGCAGCAGCACATCGCTCTGCACAAAAATAGTCGAAATTCCAGGATCGAGCCCGCCTGCCAGAAAGTCCAGCGCCACCTCGCGGATATCCGACTTGAGCTTGCTCAGGTCCTCGTAGTTGGTCGTCAGGGCATGCAGGTCGGCGATGAAGAAGTAGCACTCATACTGATGCTGGAGCTTCACCCAGTTGTAGAGCGCGCCCATATAGTTGCCCAGGTGCAGCTTGCCCGTGGGCCGCATGCCGCTCAGCACTCTGCGGCGCTCGT
>JAYVDT010000386.1:0-12728 GCA_043749265.1 Rhodanobacteraceae bacterium
TTCAGTCTATGACAGGCGCGAAGGCCTGCTGAAGGTAAAAAGAACCGACCCACTGGGCCGTACGTCGAAGCGCAGGTGAACCCGTCTAAGACGGCGGGACCTAGCCGTGGCTCTTTAGGCTTTCCGGACTGGCGGACTTAGCACACCGAGCCATGTATACGAGCCAGATCCCTGTTCAATGAATATTGGTTCAACCTGCGTTGTTCGCGTACCTGCTTTGCAGGCCGGATTCTTTTCTGGATACTAGCCGCGAGCCAGCGGAATGGCAAGTCAAGCTTTTTTTTGCGACGAATCAGAATGGCGAGCTCAAAAAAAATCACACATCCCTTTGTGCGGGGCAAAGATTCCCGACAGAATTTGCCTTTGCTAAAAGCTAGTCAGCCGGCGCGGCGGACAGGCTCTTCGAACCCGTCGAAGACTTCATCCAGCATGCCGGAGAGCGAAGCAGAGCGGCTGCGCATCGTCGTCTCAGTCTGCGTCAGCGAGCCCGCTAGCGCGTTGTAGCGCTCGCGCAGGCACTCCAACTCGTCCGCGATATTCAGAGACGCAAGCACCGCCACACGCAGCGAATCGACCGTGCCGCCGTGCGCCGAAACAGCACGCATCTTGGCGTCCACCAGGTGCGCAAGATGCTCAATATAAGCAGAGTCAGTGCCGCGTAGACGGTAGATCTGGTCGTAGATGTCGACCGAGATGGACTGGCTTTCCTGCGTTTCAACTACGTCGTCTTCTCGCATAACCCTCCTTCCATTGCCGTCGGTAAAACTAAACCAATTCGTCCATCTGCTGCAGCATCTTCTCAACCCGCAGGCGAACCGCAGTGCGCTCTTGATTGAGTGTCGTGATCTGGGTCTGGGCCGAGTTTGAAGCTTCCTTCAAAGCATCAAGCTGTTGGCGAAGCGAAGCGGCCTCCGCCTCAGCAGCGGCGCGGGCCTCACGCTCACGGCGCACAATCTCTATCGCTCGATAAACTTTTTCTTCAAGCGCCTGGAACTCATCTGCACTGATCGCGGGCATAGTGTCCAAAGTTTGTTCTCTCCCCCGCTAGTATAGAACTGGTTAACGTGGATTTCCGATGGCGAATTAGGTCCGCCTCCGCAAGGAATCACCAATAGTTCCCGCCGCGGCGCAATCCGCTCGCGTTACGAACGAATTGCGCCGCCCAAAGCCTGCAGCGCGCCGATGATCGCGGCAGACCACGCAGTCAGATCCTCATCCACCAGCGTTCGCTCCTGCGACTGAAACACCGTGCGAATCAGGAGCGAATAGTGCCCCGGCAGCTTCTTTGCATCGCGGAAGATCTCGACCGCCTTCAAGCTCGTAAGCTGCGGAATCGAAAGTTGGTAAATTGCACCGGAGATCACCTGCCATACCGTCGCATCCGCGAACGTGAAGGAGAAGTCACGCTCAACGGTCTGGAATCGCGACAACTCACGAGCCCTGTGCTGCCGCAGTGGATACGTAAGCAGCATCGCCAGATCCAACTCAGCAAGATACACAGGCTGCCGCAGTTTGCGCCGTGCAGACTCGCTCGCGGCCAGCTGGCCAAGGTGCGCAATCCGCCTACCAGCAAGCATTACCGATGCAGAGCGACCGGCTTCAAAAGCAGCCGGCACAGAGATCGCGGTAAAGGTCACATCCGGCGTATCGAACAAACTCAGTACCGACTCAAGCGCACCCTTGAGCTCAAAGAAGGGCGCGTCCTGCGCGTTGTGGAGCGGCGTCGCAGCAACCTGGCCCGTGAGTCCCAGGCTCAACGAAAGGACCTCTTCCACACTGGCCGCGGCCGCTGAAAAGATCACACCCGACTCAAACAACCGTACCCTCAGCACATCGCGATTAAGGTTGTGCGCCAACATCGTTACCATGCCCGGCAACAGCGAGGGCCGCAGATTCGCAGCCTCTTCACTCAGCGGATTCTCAAGTGGCATAGCCACAACCTGAGGTGTGAACAATGTACTCTCGGCCGTACTCGCAAACGTACTCGAAAGCGCTTCAGAAAAGCCGAGCGCCAGCAGCCTGGTGCGAATCGCACCCTCCGCACGAGCCGTCGGATGCACGATCACAACGCAAGGAACAGGCAACGTATTTGCAAAGCGGTTATAGCCGTACACGCGCGCAATCTCTTCAATCAAGTCGATCTCACGCGTCAGATCCAGCCGCCACGACGGCAGCGTGACAGCATACGTGTCGTCGGCCGTCGTCCTCAGCTTGCAACCAAGCGCGCTTAGATACTGTCGCACCAGCGCCGCAGTAATTCCTTCCGCTGCAAGCGTTGTCCCCAGATGCCGCTGAACTTCCTTCAAAGAAAGCGCAATCGCCGGCCGCCGTGCGGTCACTGCTTCCTCTTCAGCGATCACAACGTCAATCAGGTCTCCCTCAAGGTAGCCCCCACAAGACGCAAGAATATTTTTCGAAACCAACGCATTTGCAACGGGTGCCGCAGCAAAATCCGCACCGCGTTCGAAGCGATGGCTCGCGTCCGTATGGATCAAATGACGTCGCGAACTCGCACGAACACTCGCCGGCGAAAACCACGCTGCCTCTACCAAAATGTTCTGCGTCTCCGCCGTAATCATGGATTCAAATCCGCCCATCACACCAGCCAGCGCGAGCGCCTTCACCTCATCGGCAACAATCAGATCGTCAACTACAAGCGTCCGTATCGTCCCGTCCAGCAGGCGAATCAGTTCGCCTGCACGCGCTCTCCGCACCACGATCCCGCCCTCAACCTTGTCCAGGTCGAATGCGTGCGTCGGATGTCCCATGCCCAGCAGAACAAAATTCGTAATGTCTACTGCGTTCGAAATCTGCTTCTGCCCAAGCTCTGCAAAATAGTGGCTGACCACGCCCTCCGTCGGAGCAATCCGCACGCCGCGAATCACCTGAGCGGTGAATCGCCCGCACAGATCCGGCGCCTCGATGCGCACCGGAAACGGCACCGCGGCTGGCGTTCTGGCAGGAAGCGACGCGTCGAGCGGATGCAGCGGCACGTTGTAAATCGCTGCGACTTCACGTGCGATGCCGTAGTGATTCATCGCGTCGACGCGGTTGGTCGTGATGTCCATATCGAACAACGCCGCGTCCGAGTCGCCCGCAGCATCGTTCAATTCAGAGACTCCTTCCACGGCGATGCCACGGAGGGTCAGGTCTTCGGCGAGTTGGTCGTCATCGACATCGAGAACGGGCAGGTAGGTGCGGAGCCAATGCGTAAGGATCTTCATGGATAGACGTCTCTCAGTGTACCCGCGGCCAGCGTTGCCACCCTCCGGAATCGTCAAAAGGCAAATCGGCCACACAACCTGGTGCCAGCACGATGACCGAGCGAGTATGCTCTCACTCATTCGATATGCTTGGAAAGACTTGCAACCCGACCCGTTTCCACCCGGTAGCAAAGCTTCGGATCCAGGTGACGGCCATCGAAGCGGCGTTCTCCCTGGTCCTCGCGAAGCCTTCAAAGAAGTCTGTGCATGAACTCCGAACGACGACGCGCCGCATGGAGGCGCAGCTCGACCTACTAGCTTTGCTGGCACGCTCGGAACCCGCGCTGCACCTTCCGCCAAAGCTGGATGCCTGGCTTCGAAAACAGCTTGCCAAGTTGCGCAAGGAGGCGGGCAAAGTTCGCGATCTCGACGTGCAGCGCGAACTCTTCAGCGAGGCCGCCCATTCGAAAAAAAACAAGGGTGCGCACGCCGAGGCCAAAAAGCTGCGACACGATTTGAAGGCCGAACGGGACAAGGAAGCCGACGCCCTGTTGAAGCTCATCCAACAACACAGCCTGAAGCTGTCTCCGCGATTGGAAAAGATGATCGAGTCTCTCGCAGCAGCTGAAGCCTTCAGCCTCTCCCCCACGCAATGGGCGGAGTTGACGCGCGCCTGGTTCGCGACCCATATCGCTGGCGCCGACATCAGCGGCGTCGACACGGAAGGTCTACACACCATCCGCAAGATGGCGAAGGTGGCCCGTTACATCGCAGAGAGTTGCGACGGTTCCAAAACCAGCGCAACCGGTCGCCTCGCCGCCCGGTTTGAGACGCTGCAAGAGGCGGGCGGAACTTGGCACGATTTGCTCACCGTGCGCGAGCTTGCAGGCAAACGGCTCGGCAAATCTGCGGATTTGGAGGCATACTTTGCCCATCGCGAAAAGAAAGCGCTTGCCGTCTTTCGCCATAAGCTGAGTGCGGAGACCACGTCCGAGCTATCGCAAGAAAGCTAGACGCGCAGAAAAATCCTTTTTCGCCACAGCAGCCAGTTGGGCAGAAAGCACAGCAGAACAAACACCAGCGCAAAAGCCAGCGAAGCGTTATCCGTCGATCCATGCCGTGCGAACAGGTGGGTGTACGGCCAGTTCCATGCGGTCGTCAGGTTGCCGTCGCCGCGCGGAACCTTCCACGCAATCAACGACATCACGATCAGATTCGAAAGTGCAAATGCCGTAATCGCATTCGATCCATAAACAAGCATTGGCCACAACATTGCGCGAGCCACGCGCGATCGGTCCTGAATCCGCACCGCATCAAGCAGCCAGAAAAACAGTGCCAACGCTATCAACGACCAGCCCCCGCAAACCAGGACATAAGAACTCGTCCAGAGGTTTTTGTTTACCGGAAACACCAGTCCCCACGCGTAACCCACGCTCAACAGCGCCGCACCCGCAAGGACCAGCATATTGCGCGTCCGTGCAGCCTCGCTATGCGGACGACGCAGCCAAAGCCCCGCCAGCACGCCAATCAACGTTGTCGCAACGGCAGGCACCGTACTCAGCAGGCCCTCAGGATCACGTGTCCGCTCATACAGCAACCCCGTATGCAGCCAGCGCTGGCACCATGCATTGAAGCCCCGATCCATCCACGCCGCCAGATTCCGGTCATGATCCAGTAGCGGAAAATCGGTGACCGGATGACCAAGCCCGGGCACCGGCACAAACCGCATCAGGATCCAATACCCCACTAGCAGCGCCACCGTAATAGCAATTAAATATCGTGCAGAGCGGCAATAGAGATAAATCAATCCTGCAACCAGGTAGCAAAGTGCAATCCGTGTCAGCACGCCGAAGATGCGTAGATGTGTCAGGTGGAAATGCGGAAACGCCGTCAGCGCCATCTTGATCGTAAAGATGATCGCCGCGCGGCGCACAATCTGCAGCGCGATCGTCGTGCGCGAAACGCCGGCCGCCACACGCGAGACCATGGCAAAGACAATCGAACAGCCAACCAGAAACAGAAAGTTTGGAAACACGAGGTCCGTCAGCGTAAGACCATTCCATTCGGAATGATCGAGCTGCCCATAAACATGCTTCCAGTCGCCCGGATCGTTCACCAGGATCATGAACGCGATAGTCAATCCACGCAGCGCGTCGATACTCGTTATCCGTGTCGGGGCAGGACGGGTGCCAGTCTTCAATCGGAACCTCCTTTCCCAGCTGGCCTAGGCAAACTGATTTGGCCTAAGCGAACTGAACTGGCCTAGGCGAATTGTTCCAAGAAGCGCATATCACCAGAGTAAAAATATCCAATATCGGAGACGCCATGCAGAATCATCGCAATGCGCTCCACGCCCATTCCAAACGCAAAACCCGACACCCGTGCCGGATCGTAAGGCGTATCGTCCCGCCCCAGGCGCCGACGCTCAGCCGTCACACTCGCGAACACGGCCGGATCGACCATACCGCACCCCAGCAGCTCAATCCAGCCCGAGTGCTTGCACTTGCGACATCCTTTTCCCTTGCAGAAAATGCACGAAATCTGCACGTCAGCCGAGGGCTCCGTGAACGGAAAGAAACTCGGAAAAAATCGCGTTTTTACCGCCGAACCAAACAGCGTGCGCATCGCGTGGTCCAGCGTTCCCTTCAGGTCGGAGAACGTAATGTCTTTATCCACGCAGAGGCCTTCCACCTGGTGGAAGATCGGCGAATGGGTCGCATCCGCCGCATCATTGCGATGCACCTTGCCCGGAATCACAATCCTCAGCGGGGGCGCCTGCGCTACCATCGTCCGGATCTGCACCGGACTGGTGTGCGTGCGCATCAGCAGACGGTCGCGGCTCGGCTTTGACCCCTGCCCTGCTATCTGCAGCGTGTCCTGCGTGTCGCGCGCCGGGTGATTCTCCGCAAAATTCAGTGCTTCAAAGTTGTAGAAATCGCTCTCCACCTGGGGTCCAAGTTCAGTCGAATAACCAAGCTGATGAAAGACTTCCACCACCCGCTCCATCGTCGAAAGCAGAGGATGCGCGATGCCCGGCGTACGCGGTGTTCCCGGCAGCGTAATGTCGATCCGGGGCAACGCAGAAACGGCTGCAGCCGGTGATTCCAGCGCTGCTTCAATCTGCTGCTTCAGTTGGTTGAACCGAATCCCCAGCGGCTTACGCGCCTCTGCCGGCGCGGACTTCAGCCATACCTCCGAGATCAGCTTCAGCTGCCCCTGCTTGCGGCCAAGCCATAACAGCCGGAAAGCCTCGGCGTCCATCGACTTCGCAGAAGCACTTGCTTCGTCCGCCAGCACGGCGAAGGAGGCATCAAGGGTGGAGTCATCGTAGGCGGGGAGATGAGGAATCTGCGTTTCGGTCATATTCAAAAGGCTCCCTTTTAGTTTACGCAATCGGCTTCACTTCGAACCTCGCATTACTAGAGCGCAGACAACACAATCCCGACCACCACAACACCCAGCAACAAACTCCGCTTGTCCGTAATCGCATACACCACTGGGTCTTCATTCAATTCGCCGCGGCTCGCCAGCAGCCAAAGCTGTGACACCCAAAGCAGCATCACCGGAAGAAGCAGCCACAGGCGTCCGGGGTGCTTATACAGATGCGTATCCAGATTGAAGATATAAAGCAGCAGCACAACCACCGACGCATACGCGGCCGACGTCCCGAAGCTGCGAAGCTGTTCAATATCCTGAACCACATACCCACGCCCATTCGACGGAGCCTGATCCCGCAGACGCAGCCCTTCCAACTCCGCAAAGCGCTTCACAAACGCCAGCGAGAGGAAGAAGAAGACGGAAAACCCCGACAACCACGTGGACACCGGAACACCCGTAGCCGCCGATCCCGCCAGAATCCGTACCGTATATAGGCCCGACAGCACAATCACATCCACCAGCACGACCCGCTTCAGCACCAGCGAGTAAGCCGTGGTCGAAATGAAATAAACCGCCAGCCACTCCAACATCCCGTACGGCATCTGCAGTGGGGGGCCGACTCGTGCGGTCACATAGGGCAGCAACACCGCAACGAGTATTGATGCAGCCAGAAAAGTGCAGACGACCACAACGCCTGAGATCGCAGACAGATTGCCGGCGGCGAAGGGCCGTCGGCGCTTTGTCGGATGCCGGCGATCCGCCTCGATATCCAGAAGATCGTTAACGATGTAAGTCGCACTGGCGCAAAGACCAAACGAAAGAAAGGCAAATAGCGCCCCCAACACAGCTCCCAACGCCTGCGGCCCGCGCCACGCATGCGCCAGCAGCAGGGGCAGAAAGACCAGCGCATTCTTCGCCCATTGGTGCAGTCGAATAGCCCGCAGCCACGCTTTGAGCGGCCTGGTCCCATCCCGGAAGATATGCGCCGGCACTACGTGAGCTTCGCGCAGCCCCGCCATCAACCCCTTCGACGGATTCGCCACCATCGGCTCTCGACATGCCGTCAAAATCGACAGATCCGGTCCGGCGTTCCCAATATACGAAAAATGCTCGCCGAAACGCTCCTGAAACGCCTCTAACTTGTTGGCTCCTGACAGGTTGTGGTCCACGCCGGATGCCAGCGTATCTTCAAAGACACCCAGGTATTCCGCCACGGCCTCGGCTGACCTGCGATTGGAGGCGGTCGCAAGGTACAGGGCGCGTCCCGAAGCATGCTGTCGCTTTAAAAACTCCAAAAGCGGCTTGTTATAAGGGAGGGCAGCCACGTCCAGCGCAACCGAATCTGCAATGTGCTGTTTGAACCCAGCCTTGCCCTTCGCGAGCCAGCCCGGAATCGAGAGCAGCGCCCGCGGATTCGAGCGGGCCAGCACCAGCACGGAATCCACCAGCGTATCCGACTTCACCAGTGTTCCGTCCAAATCCACGCAAAGCGGAAGCGACAGATATGGATTAGGGTTTACGTGCTGCCTGCGGGGCTCAATGGACAAGGCAACACTCCTGGGTTCGCGGTCACCTAACCAAAATTGACTCGCTTGCGTGCAAAATTGATAACGGCTTGCCGGATGCACAAACTTGGTCTGCTCCCTGCATTTACCCGGGCTGTTTTTTAGTAATGCCTCAGCTTACACCGCGTTTCTCGAAACTCTCGTGCGCGTGGCTACGTCAACCATCTGTATCATTTCGATTGAACCCTTTATCTACACTCGCCCTTCGTGGGTTTTCCCGACTAGAGCGCAAGAAGAATGGTGACAAAATCCTATGCCGGTAACTGAGCAGAGTGAACAGGATCGACAGGCGTTGCCCGCGCCCCATACCCAGAAGGCTCTTCCTGCACCTGCAAGAAACACTAGCGGCCTGCTGAGACGTCTTACGCTGATCTTGATCCTGCTGGCCGCCGCCGGGTTTACCTGGTGGAGACTCTCCAGCAACAAGAAGGAAGCTGCGGCGACCGAGGCCAGGACAGAACAGGCAGCCAACCGTCCCATCCCCGTCACGGTTGCGCCGGTGCTGTCGAAGACCATGCCCATCTATCTGACGGCACTCGGCACCGTGACCGCATACAACACCGTTACCATCAAGAGCCGTGTCGACGGCCAACTCCTCTCCGTGCCCGTGCGCGAAGGCCAGCAGGTTCGCCAGGGACAGGTTCTCGCTACCATCGACCCGCGCCCCTATGAAGCAGCCGTCGCCCAGGCGGAAGGGCAACTCACAAAGGATGAAGCCGCCGCCGCCAATTCCAAGGCCGAGGCCAATCGCTATATGGCCCTCTACCAAGCCGGGGTCGTCTCAAAGGAGAGCGAGCAGGTCCAGGTCTCTTCTGCCGGCCAGAGTATAGGCATACTCGCCGCCGACCGCGCCGCTATCCAGGCCGCCAAAGTCAACGTCTCCTACACCAGAATCACGTCGCCCATCGACGGCGTCGTCGGCCTGCGCCAGGTGGACGCCGGCAACATCGTCCATGCGTCCGACGCCAATGGCCTCCTCGTCGTCACGCAACTGCAACCCATCGCCGTGATCTTCACACTTCCGGAAGACCAGCTCCCCACCGTCCTCAAGGGCCTCCGCGAGGGCCGCAAGCTCGTTGTCGAAGCCTTCGACCGCTCCGAGACCACTCACCTTGCCAGCGGCACGCTCCTGACAGTCGATAACCAGATCGACACAACCACCGGAACTATAAAAGCCAAGGCCATCTTCGAAAACAAGGATGGCGCCCTCTTTCCCAACCAATTCGTCAACATCCGCCTTATCCTGGAGCAGCGGCCGAACGCCCTCGTCGTCCCCGCCGCCGCTATCCAGACCGGCTCCAACGGCAACTTCGTCTACGTAGTCAAGCCCTGCCCGGAAACGGGCTGCCCTCAGGCTGACGGAACCCACAGCAGCGCTGGCAAGGGGCCTGGTTCCGCAGCGCCAGCAGCAAAGGCCTCCGGCACCCCAGCCGCCGGAGACCCTCAGCAGAAGGGCCCTCGCTACTTCGTTGACATGCAAAATGTCGAGATGGACATGACCGAAGGCTCGCAGGTCATCCTGAAGAGCGGCGTCCAGACCGGTGACCAGATCGTCATCGACGGCCAGGAGAAGCTCAAGAGGTTCACCCACGTCCAGCCCCAGCAAGGAGTCTCGAACGCCGGCGGACGTTCCACCCAACAGATCGGCACGGATAGCGCACCCTCCGGCTCTGCCGCTGCCCCGCGGCCCTCCTCGCCCGACCAGGGGACGCCTGAACCCAAAGGTCCTAACACTGGTCACAAGAGCGGCGGAGAACCGTCCCAGCGTTCGGCCGGGACCAATCGATGAACCTTTCACGGCCATTTATTCTGCGGCCTGTGGCCACCGTTCTGCTGATGGTGGCCATTTTCCTTGCCGGCATCGTCGCCTACCTGCAACTGCCGGTCAGCGCGCTCCCCCAGGTCGACTACCCCATCATCCAGGTTCAGACGTTCTACCCCGGCGCCAGCCCGGACGTCATGGCCAGTTCCGTCACCGCTCCGCTTGAGCGCCAGTTCGGCCAGATCCCCGGCCTCTCCCAGATGACCTCCACCAGCTCCGGCGGCGGTAGCGTCATCACCCTTCAATTTGGCCTGACGGAGAGCATCGACGTCGCTCAGCAGGACGTCCAACAAGCGATCAACGCCAGCTTCACCTTCCTCCCCAAGGACCTGCCCAACCCGCCCACCTATAGCAAAGTCAACCCCGCCGACGCGCCCATCATGACGCTTGCCCTGACGAGCAACTCGCTGGAACTGAACAAGGTAGAAGACCTTGCGGACACCATCCTTGCGCAGAAGATCTCACAACTCTCAGGCGTCGGTCTTGTCGCCATTGCCGGCGGCCAGAAGCCCGCGGTCCGCATCCAGGCCAATCCCACGGCTCTCTCCAACTACGGCCTGGGACTGGAAGACATTCGCACCGCGCTTGGCACCGCTAACGTCGATCAGGCCAAGGGCAGCCTCAGCGGCTCCAAACAAGCCTTCACCATCGGCGCCAACGACCAGCTTCTCTCGAGCGCCGACTACGGCAAAGTCATCATTGCCTATCGCAATGGCTCGCCTGTGCGCCTGTCGGACGTTGCCAACGCCGTCGATAGCTCCGAGAACCTCTACCAGGCCGCCTGGCGAGGCTTTGCGAAAGTAGATGCCACCAAGACCACACCCGCACGCGACGAGACGCTCGACCCCGCCGTCATCGTCAACATTCAGCGACAGCCCGGAGCCAATATTATTGGCGTCGTCGATGAAGTCCAGGCGCTCCTCCCGCAACTCCGTCAGTCGCTGCCCGCTACTGTCACACTTGAAGTGCTGACCGATCGCACCAACACTATCCGCGCCTCGGTCAAAGACGTGGAGTTCGAGCTCTGCCTCACCATCGCCCTCGTCGTGATGGTCATCTTCCTCTTTCTGCGGTCCATCCGCGCCACCCTTATTCCTGCCGTCGCCGTGCCGCTGTCCATCGTCGGCACCTTTGGCGTCATGTATATGTTCGGCTATAGCCTCAACAACCTTAGCCTGATGGCCCTCACCATCTCCACCGGCTTCGTCGTGGACGACGCCATCGTCATGGTGGAAAACATTTCGCGCTACATCGAAGAGGGCGACTCGCCTCTCGACGCCGCGCTCAAAGGCTCCGAGCAGATCGGCTTCACGATTCTCTCGCTGACGATCTCGCTCATCGCCGTGCTCATTCCCCTGCTGTTCATGGGCGATATCGTAGGCCGACTCTTCCGCGAGTTTGCCGTCACGCTGGCCGTCACCATCCTGGTCTCCGCCGTCGTCTCGCTCACCCTGACGCCGATGATGGCTGCCAAGCTGCTTAAGCACACGCCGGAGAGCGAGCAAAGCAATTTCTACAAAAAATCTGAAGAGTTCTTCGCTTACGTCATCGCGAAGTATGGCACCGGCGTTCGCTGGGTGCTCAAACACCAGGTCCTGACTCTGCTCGTCACCGCCGCAACCTTCGCGCTGACGATTTTCCTCTACATCATAGTGCCCAAGGGTTTCTTCCCGGTGCAGGATACGGGCGTACTGCTGGGTATAACCGAAGCGCCGCAGTCAATCAGCTTTCCGGCCATGGCGGACCGTCAGAAGACCGTCGCATCCCTCATTCTGAAGGACCCTGCGGTCGCGAGCATCTCCTCCTTCATTGGCATCGATGCCAACAACTCCACGCTCAACAGCGGCCGCATCCAGATCAACCTGAAGGATCGCGAAACCCGCACCGAGACGGCGCAGGATGTCATTACACGCCTGCAGCCACAGGTCGCCCAGATTGACGGCATGCAGACATTCCTGCAGCCCCTGCAGGATCTCACGGTAGAAGACCGCGTCAGCCGCACCCAGTACCAATACTCGGTGGAAGACGCGAACCCCAAGGAATTGGCCGTCTGGACCGACAAGCTCGTCGCTGAATTCCAGAAGCACGATGACGTCCTCCGCGACGTGGCCAGCGACCAGCAGTTGAAAGGGCTTGAGGCCAACCTAGTCATCGACCGCGACACTGCCAGCCGCCTGGGCATCACGCCGCAGAACATTGACGATACGCTCGACGACGCCTTCGGTCAGCGTCAGGTCTCGACCATGTTCACCCAGCAGAACCAATACCACGTGGTCATGGAGGTCGGGTCCAAGTTCCAGCGCAATCTCGCATCACTCGACAATATCTACGTCAAAAGCAGCAATGGAACGCTGGTTCCGATCTCCGCCTTTACTCAGGTTGAGCAACGTGAAGTGCCACTCGCCATCAACCACCAGGGACAGTTCCCTTCGACGACCATCTCCTTCAACCTGGCTCCCGGCAAGTCGATCGGCGACGCAGTCTCGGTCGTCAACAATATCAACAAACAGCTTCAGCCGCCGGCCAGCGTCAATGCGCAGTTCCAGGGCTCGGCGGCTGCTTTTGAGGCGTCGCTCACCAATGAGCCGCTGCTGATTCTCGCGGCGCTTATCGTGGTGTATATCGTTCTGGGCGTGCTTTATGAAAGTTACATTCACCCCATTACGATTCTTTCAACGCTGCCGTCCGCTGGAGTCGGCGCCATCCTTGCGCTGCTGATCTTTCACGTCGATCTCAGCGTTATTGCGTTGATCGGCATCA
>JAYVDT010000387.1:0-4026 GCA_043749265.1 Rhodanobacteraceae bacterium
CCCTTGCCGGGCCTTACCCGCTTGAGCGCCCAGACCACGCCCACACACACGAAGCACAGCAGCGAGAGCCAGCGGAAGACATCGACAAAGGCCCAATTGCTCGCCTGCCGCTGCAGTTCGCCGTAGAGCATCGTGGCCGCGGCGCCACCGTGAATGCCACCCGCATTTGCTGGGCCAACATGGTCGGACAGCGCATGACTCATGTTGTTGATGGAGTTCTGAAACTGCTGTCCGCTCTGCGGTACCGAGTTGATGATCTCGTTTTGATGCACAGCAGAACGCCGCGTCAGCAAGGTGGCCGCAATGGAGATACCGATCGATCCGCCAACGTTACGCATCAGGTTAAAAAGCCCGCTGGCGTTGCCAATCTGCGTGTTGTCCAATGTTCCGTAAGCAGCTGTGGAGATGGGCACGAAGACAAAGCTCAGCGCAAAGCCGGTAATCAGGATCGGCAACAGAAGAGTCGTCGGCGAGACCGCAAGTGTGACATTCCCGAAGTAGAGCGTCGTCAAGCCGAAGACGAAGAAGCCGAACGTCAGCAACCAGCGGGCGTCAACCTTGTTCGAAAGATAACCGATGACCGGCATCCCACAGATGGCCCCCAGGCCACGTGGAGCCACTACCAACCCAGCCGTAAAAGCGGTGTAGCCGAGTAGCTCCTGGTAGAATAGTGGAAGCACCGTGACGGTCGAGTAGATTCCAATGCCAAACAGGAAGATAAGCAGGCAGCCAATGGCGAAGTTGCGGTCCTTCAGCACCTTCAGATTGACCAGAGGATTGTCCTTGAACCACGACCTGTAGACGAAGTAAATAAATGAGATCACCAGTGCGGCGACAGCCCAACGAATCCAGACGGCTCCGAACCAGTCGTCCTCCTGGCCCTTGTCCAGCACGATCTGCAGGGTGCCCGTCCAGACCACGAGCGCCCCGAAGCTGAGGCCATCAAAGGGCTTCGACACGGCATTCCGTATGTAGCTGGGATCGTGGACGAACCGGTTGATCATGAATAACGCCAACAAGCCGACCGGAATATTGATGTAAAACGCGTAGCGCCAGGAGTATGTATCGGTGAGCCAGCCCCCCAGCGTGGGCCCCAAAACCGGCGCCACCACGACGCCGAAAGCGAACACTGCCATGGCTGCGCCACGCTTGGCAGGCGGAAAACTTTCAAGCAGGATCGCCTGCGAGATAGGTTGCAGCGCTCCTCCGCCGGCGCCCTGCAGAACACGTGCGATGAGCATGAAGGCCAGGGTTGGAGCCGCTCCGCATAAAAACGACGAGACCGTAAAGATTGCTACGCAGCTCATCAGAAATCGCTTGCGCCCGAAGCGGAGGGAACACCAGTTAGAAGCCGGCAGAACGATGGCGTTCGAGACCAGGTAGCTCGTCAGAACCCAAGTCGCTTCATCGTTCGAAGCCGAGAGCGAACCCGCGATGTAGGGCAATGCCACCGCCGCGATCGAGGTGTCGAGCACCTCCATAAACGTGGCGAGCATGACCGCACCCGCGATAAGCCAGGGGTTCACTCCCTGCGCGGCATCCTGCGGCGCGTCGGCTTCGGACAGTTCATCTCGTTTCGCTTGGGCTGCGCTTGCCATAAGGCTAAGATGACGGGAGACGACATAAGTTTCGGGCAGTAAGAAACTTTTTGAGACTAAATGCCCGCGAGAATCTCTTGCCGGGGATCTTCCGGATTCAACTTCGCAAGCTCACGCAGAATCTCCTTCGAACGCTCATCCTGCACTTTGGGTACGACGACCTTTACTTCCACAATCTGGTCTCCACGCATGCCGTCACGTGTCGCCGAAGGCACACCCTTCTCGCGCAGACGCAGCTTCTGGCCCGACTGGGTGCCCGGCGGAATCTTCAACTGCGTGATCCCGTCCACCGTCGGGACATCTACCTTCGCACCCAGCGCCGCCTCGGTCACCGTGACCGGTACCGTGATGGAGATATCGTCTGCGTTACGGGTGAAGAATGGATGCGTCCCTGCCTTGATGATCAAAAACAGATCACCGTTGGTGCCTCCGTGTGCGCCGGCATTGCCTTTGCCTGCAAGCCGAATGCGTTGGCCGTCGCGTGTGCCGGCCTTGATACGAAATTCCAGGGGCTCCTTACGCATGACGACACCGGCTCCATCACAGGTTCCGCACGCGTTCGACACCTGTCCGGAACCACCGCAGCGCGGGCACTGAATGTTGAACTTCATCCGGCCGCCCATCTGCGTGACCTGGCCGCTGCCATGGCACTCAGGACATTCCGTTGCACCGCCAGTTGTGGACTTGCCTTTGCACGCAGGGCAGACCTCCTGACGCTGAATCTCAAGGCGAGTCACACCGCCGCGAACCGCCGTCCAGAAGTCGACAGACACCTGGTACTCAAGGTCCGTGCCGGGCTGCGGGCCGCGTGTGGCCGGCTTGCCACTACCGGTAAACATGCCGGAGAAGATGTCTTTGAATGATCCACCAAACCCGCCGCCAGCCTGTTCGCGCCCACGTGGTTGTGCGCCTCCTGCAAAGTCGGAGAAGTCGAACCCGCCAAAGTCGAACGGTACTTCCTGCGCACCGCCGCGTCCGCCGCGTGAGGGAGCCTGCCCGCCGCCATAACCGCCGCGAGCCGCCGCTTCCGCCGCCGCTGGATCAATGGAGTCCGAATAGAACCCGAGCTGGTCAAAAATCTTGCGCTTCTTCTCGTCGGAGATAACATCGTTGGCCTCGGAGATCTCTTTGAACTTGGCCTCCGATTTCTTGTCGCCCGGATTGACGTCCGGATGATGTTTGCGCGCAAGCTTGCGAAACGCCTTCTTGATCTCATCCTGAGTGGCGGTCTTCTTCACGCCGAGAATGCCGTAGTAGTCCTTTGTCTGCGTCGTTGCCATTTGTTTCCTCTCTCAGTTTCGCAAATGCTACGCCGTCCGACGCTGCACTTCTTTTTTCAACCTCGGCATCAACTCCACCTGGCCAACTGCCAGGTCGTAAGCCGCCTGCATCCTCAGCCAATATTCAGGCGTAGTGTCAAAGTACAGGCTCAGGCGGAGGGACGTATCCACGCTCACGCCCCGTCTTCCATTTACGATTTCGGCTATGCGGGTCGCCGGGACGCGCAGTGCCAGCGACAGAGCATTCACCGAGAGTTGCAGCGGCCTCATAAAGTCTTCGCGCAGATACTCACCCGGATGGATAGCTACAACTCTGTCGGTTTTTTTTCTTGCGATCATCTCAGCGTCTCCGTCAGTTACAGTCCGTCACTCCAATATTAAGCGCGTTCGCTCAATCCCACTCGAAGTAAAGTCGATACTGGTCATGGATGCCAATGCTCCATTGCCTTTCGCGATCCGCCGTAAGACGTTCCAACCGACTTCCGGGTCGATTCCGCAGGTCCTGAACATCCTGAGCCGCATCGATATCCCACAAGCACCTCGCGACAATTCTGCCACTGTGGCCAAGCGCCGACTCTTTTCGGTCAAGAAATTCTTTTTCGTTTCTTCGTCCCGTAAGGAGACAATCACTCGCACAGCGTAACACGTTGCGCGTTGTACGTGACGCGATACTATTCTGCTTGGCAGGTCGGACACCAAAATAAATTTCTGCCGCCCATCACCTTCGTCTTTACCTTGGTTCCGCACAGGAAGCACGGCCTCCCCTGCCGCCGATACACGTAATGAACCTCTTCGCTCAGCACCTTGTCTTTTTTATGGGGACGATCCTTCGCGTTTGTCGTGACGATACGCCGATCCACCATCGCCTTTGGCATCAGCCTCACCGCATCCCTCCAGATGCCGCGTAGCACCGAAGCAGGCACCTCTCGCCCCGCCCGAAACGGGCTAACCTTCGCCCGAAATAACAACTCAGCGCGGTAGATATTGCCCAGCCCCGACACGATGGACTGATCCATCAAAAGCGCACCAATCGCAGTCTTGCGAGCCCCAATGCGCTCAATCATCTTCGCGGGCGAATCATGGTTCAGCGGATCCGGGCCCAACCGCGCAAGCAGCGTCTCCCACTGCGGTTCAGTCCATAACGAGCA
>JAYVDT010000388.1:0-4016 GCA_043749265.1 Rhodanobacteraceae bacterium
GACTCAAGCTGCGGCGATTACCGGATGAACCTCCACGATAGCTATCTGAAGGCGACCAGCACCGCCGTCCTGAGCGGCCTGCGCGGCACCAATGCCGCAGAGCTGCACAAAGCTCGCGAAGACTATGAGGCCGGCGGCTACTTCAGCGTCACCCTGCTGGCCCTCCCGGGCACCCGCCTGCTGGTTATCGATGACCTCTTTCTTTCTCGCAACTACATGACCTGTGACGGCAAGAAGGACGAAGCCGCAGGCGCAAGCGAACTCAAGTGGCTCAATGAGGAGCTTGCCACAGCCACGAAGAAGGGCGAAAAGGTATGGGTGATGGGCCATATTCCACCGGGGATCGACGTCTATTCGACTCTTGCCAAGTTCCGCAATGTCTGCGGCGGAAACGACCCGGAGATGTTTCTCTCCTCCGACGCCCTGGGCAGCCTGCTTGCAAAGTATCCGAAGACAATCCGTCTCGCAATCTTCGGCCACACCCACAGCGACGAGTTCCGTCTGATCAACGGAATCCCGGTCAAGCTGGTAGGGTCCGTCTCGCCGGTCCACGGCAACTCGCCTTCCTACACGATTGCGCAGGTCGAACCCCGCACTGCGACTCTCCAGGATTACTCGGTTTTTGTCGCCCCGGACAAGACCGGGTCAGGCGTATGGGCCAGGGAGTATCGGTTCGACGAGACCTTCACTTCAGACAGCTTCTCGGGACCCGCATTGCAGAGGACCATTGCCGCCTTCCGGGCCGATCCAAACGACACCACTCCCGCCAGCCAGTCCTATGTCCGTAGCTTCTATCCCGGTGCTCAGTCACCTCTGAGCCTGGTCTGGTCGCAGGCCACATGCGCCATGGACGAGTTTACGGCAGCGGGTTATCGCGGCTGTGTCTGTGGAGCCGCCAGTCCGGGCACCCGCTAAGTTGTTTCAAATCTTTCCTCTTAGCGCAAACCATTTGCATCTGACGCTAATGGGACTCTGCTTAAGCAAGGGGACTGAGAGGAACAAAACGTGCGTCGCGCAAATTCTCTGGCAGTTCTGGTTTGTGCCGGGCTAATGTTCGCCGGCTGTGGGAAGCAGGGGCTGCAGGATGCAGGAAAAGCCGCGCCGCTACATCCACCGATGAAGCCCGCTCCCGCCACCCCGCTGGCCGAGGAAAAGACAGATCTCGGCACCAGAACCTGGGATCCATCGTGGGACCAGATCATCGAAGAGGCATTGCCTTCGGAGATGCTCTCGGCCCAGGCAGCCCGGGCCGTTCGCAGCGAGTGCCCACGGTTCGCCAGGATGCCAGAGGCCGACAAGCGCGCCTTCTGGGCCTATACCTTCCAGGCGATGGCAGCAGCGGAGGCCGGTCTAAACCCGGAGGCTGACGTCCACCACACCGACCCCGCCGTAAACCGGAAGGACTCCGTCAGCGGCCGCGTGGTTCGGCAGCAGGGCTTGCTGCAACTGACCTACGAGGACAGCAAACGCTACGGCTGCGACTTTAACTGGAAGCACGACATATCACTACCGGCAAAGGATCCCGGCAGGACTATTCTGCAGCCGAAGAATAACCTTGGTTGCGGCATCCGAATCATGCAGAACCAGATCATCCTGCGGGGCAAGCCGCTGCTCGTGCGCACCAGCTATTGGTCCACCCTGCAGCCCGGCACGGCAAGCTACCGCGTCTTCGCCAAGCAGATGGCAAACGTCCCGCCATCCTGCGGGTTTGGCGCGGCCAGAACCAAAAAAGCCGCACGCGCCAGGCACTAATCTGAATCGATACTATGAGCGAGGCTGAATTGCGTTGCCGATGAGCAGTAGCAGCGGCGCCGGCCCGGGTTGCGACTGCGGCAATGCGGCCAGCGTCGTGGAGGTGACAAGCTGGTGCGGCGTGGACGCCCTCGACACAGCCGCGACCGGCGTCTCCGGTGGGATCCCCGCCGCCATCAGAGATTCGGCCAGCGCATGGAAGTTGCGCCCTGGCATGTACAGCACCAGAGTTGAATCCTGCGGAAACGCCCCTTCCCACGCTACCGGAGTCGTTTTGTCTGCGGCATGATGGGCTGTGGCAAGGATGAGTTTCGATGCTGAGTTCCTGTTCGTCAGCGGAGTTTGCAGCGAAGCCGCGACAGCGAACGCAGCCGTGATGCCCGGGACAATCTCAAACGGAATACTCGCCGCCCGCAGCGCTTCCATCTCTTCATTGGCACGCCCAAAGATCAGCGGATCGCCCGACTTGAGCCGCAACACCGAAAGGCCAAGCGCTGTGTGTTCCAGCATCAGCGCATGAATCCCGGCCTGCGTAATGCGCGGTTGGCCGCAGCGCTTGCCCACCGGAATCACGATCGCGCGCGGATTGGCCAGCGCCAGAATCTCGTCCGAGACCAGATCGTCCGGGAGAATCACGTCAGCAAATGCCAGCAGGTGCGCCGCGCGCAGGGTGAGGAGGCTCGGGTCGCCGGGTCCTGCACCAACCAGGTAAACTGTGCCCTTTTCAGGTCCGGGCTGCGCCGCCGCCAGACTGGCAAACGCATCGTTCATTCAGTGGGAGTCTCCGTCGCAAAATCAGTGCGAAGGTTGGTCAGCGCGTGCTTTCGCGCATAGGCCCGGGATGGGCAAGCGTCAAAGCCGCAAACTTCTCGCGTCGCCAGGGTATGGAGGAGCTGTTTGCGTTGCTCGTTCAAAGGCTCAAGCTGCAAGACCTCACGCCGCAGGTTACCCAAATCCTCCAGCCAAGCGCCCATGTCCTGCGGAAGTGCCGCGTTCAATTCCTTGCGCAGCCGCTGAGCCAGCGCCGGGGAGTTTCCGGCGGTCGAGATGGCAATCTGCAGATCACCACGTTTCACAATCGACGAAAAGTAATAGTCGCAATACGGTGGATCATCCACTGCATTGCAAAGGATGGACTTACCGGTCGCTTCGATGTAGACCGCACGATTCACCGCAGGCACGTCCGTCGCAGTTACCACCAAAAACGTCCCCGGCAGGATATCTCCGTCGGCGTAAGGACGCTGATGCCACGTCACCTCGCCTGCCTCCGCCAGTTCCTGAATCGCGGATGATGCATAGGGCGCGATCACCGTTACATTGGCCTCTGCGTCGCGCAGAGACTCAATCTTCGACTCTGCCAGGTTGCCTGCGCCAATCACGATGCAGTTCCGCGCGGTGAGCTTGAGAAAGATAGGGAAAAGGCTCATGTCCACGATTCTACGAGGTGAATTGGGAATTCATCTAGATATGCCCTCCGCAACCATCCTCAACCCGCTTTTCAGCTTTATACTGTACGCGATGAACGAACCACAGATATCTACGAGATGAATTGGGGATTCATCCAGATATGCCCTCCGCAACCATCCCCAACCCGCTTTTCAGCTTTATACTGTAGGCGATGAATGAACCCTCGATAGATACCCCTGCGAGCACAATTGGCGAGCCGGAATCCTCTTCAAAAGATTTGATTGCACGGACACAACCTGCACCGCGAGCCGGCATAATCGCCGACGCGCCCGTCGCACTAAATCACAATGTTGGCGTCCTGGTCGCAGATGCCATGCATCGCCGTTTAGTGGAGGCCGCGCTGATCCATCTCGAGCTCGTTCCCGTGATGCTTGAGGAAGAGACGCTGGACAAAGCGTCCATGTATGACTTCGAACTCCTCATCGCGGATGAGACCGTCGCGTTGCGCATCCAGCGAGATCTGGCCCGCACGGAAGAGGATTCTGAAAGGGTCAGGCCCGCGCTGGTCGCCGTCATTGGTAAAAACTCCGCCCCTACTGTACTGGCGCGGAAAACAGACAATCCATTTGAGGGTACCCTCGCTCTCCCGCTGGAGCCCGCCCAGATCGTTGCGCAGCTTGGTCTTGTCCTCTACGCGCATCGCGCCTTTGCCCGCCAATACCAGTCTGCGTTGGAGGAGCTTAATCTGAGCCGGCGCATCTTCCGTTCCGTGACCAGCGGCATCACGGTTTCAAACGCACTCGTGCCCGATTTGCCGCTCACCTACGTCAATCCGGCTTTTGAGGCCATGACGGGAT
>JAYVDT010000389.1:0-4015 GCA_043749265.1 Rhodanobacteraceae bacterium
GTGCCGGATTATAGAGAAGAGAGTTTTCATGGCAAATCATGTTTCATCGTTGAAGCGCGCCCGTCAGACCGTAGCGAAGACCGCCATTAACCGCGCCAATAAAAGCAAGCTTCGCGGAACCCTGCGTACCCTGCGTGAGGCCATTGCCAAGGGCGATGCCGGCACGCTGATGCAGCTTTACAGCACCACCGCCTCGCTGCTCGACAAGAGCGTCCAGAAAGGCGTGCTTCACAAGAACACCGCGAGCCGCTACAAGAGCCGCCTCAACGCGCGTGTCAAAACCGCAATTTTGGCAAAAAAAGCCGCCTAGGTTTTAGATTCCACAATATGCAGCGGCCAGCCTCGTTCCCTGCAGAGGCTGGCCGTTTTCTGTCTGCATAGGCTTCAAGTTACTTTGGAGGCGCGGGCGACCCCGGCCGGTCCGAACCATTTGCGTCTTTAGGCTGATCGGTGCCATACAGACTGGGTGGCTTGCGATGTTCCACCGGGACATTCTCGGACGCTGTCGCATCCCCGGCTGACTTTGGCGTTGGAAGAACGGCCGGAGTGGAAGGCCGCGAAGTTACATGCGCGACCCCGGCCGCTGAATCTCCCTCACTCGCCGGATTAGCAGAGGCCGCAGAAACTGCCGGTGCGGGAGCCGGGTGGCTTGCCGGCACCATGGGTTTGGAGTCCAGCACCACCCTGGCGTCGTTCTTTGCAGGCTCCATGGCTGCTGCCAGCTTCAAAGCGGTGACATCCTTGCCGGACAGTGCGGGCAGCCGATAAATCTCAATGTTTCCCGTACGCAAGACGGCCAGCGACAATCCATCTGGTGACAAATCAAAGTTTTGAGCTGGCCTCTGGACCGGATCAGCCATGATCTTCAGAAGCATCCGCCCGTCGTGATTCTGCCGCACAGTAATCTCCTGGGCCGCTGATGCCGGCGGAATGACGTTCTGTGGGTCGATCAGCCCTCCCTGGACCGTCAGGCGGCTGAGCGCGAAACGACCTGCCGCTGGCGCCGAGACGATCAGCGGAGATAAATGATCGTTGGACAAGACTTCAATCCAGGCATGTTCGCCCTTCAGGTTGAATCCGCCAATCTGCGGCTTGTCTGCGCCGTGGCAGCCAAACGCGATGAACTCGCTCCGGCTAACAAAAAATGGGTGCGGCGCGCAGGTCGTCTCGTAAGGAGAAAGTTCGGCATTCTTCCCGTCATGAGTGTGAAAATCAAACAGGTACACTCCGCGAGACTCCTGACTGGTACTCAGGAAGCCTTCAGCATTTGCAGGAACGCTGATTAGATTCAAGGCTGCGACCACTCCGGCAGAGCGCCTTTGCAAAACCTCTGGCTGCCCCGGTTTTTGGTCCAGAACCATCCGAAAGAAGAAGACTTGAACGTCCGGCTTCGCAGGCTCGGGTTTGGGTTTCGGACTCTGCGTCGCAGCCAGTGCGGCGGCACTTGCAGCCCCACCAATGAGCCTCGGCTTCGGCGGCGGCACGGTCTCTACGATGAGCAGGTCACCGCCCGGCGAGGTTGTGATGAAACCGATCTGCCGCGCAAAGGTTCCGAATGGCTCTTCTTCGAACGCGTCTCCAGAACCGAGCTTGCCCATTGGATTCAGCAGCACCAAACGTGAGCGTATCCGTACCAGAAACCGTCCATGTCCGATTGACCAAAGGTATTGATCGCGGTCCCGCATCCGCCACTGAGTTCTCGCCAATACTTTGCCGCTGGGCAGTTCCAGCAGCACGCCGGCCACCAGCCCATCAGAATCGTCCGGCGTCGCATCGGGCAGCCGCGGTAGCAAACCACGCGTGTAATACGTAAAAAGAAGATGGGTGTCATCGACGTAGTTCAACGTGAACAACGGACCCCCGCCCGCCAACATCCGAGCCGCAGGAGGCAGGAACCCAATCGGCTCCAGCGGTATCTTCAATTCTGGACCAGAAGTTCTGGGTCCAGCGGGAAAGCCCTGCAGACGGCTCACAACCGTAAGTAATCCCAGCAGCGAAAGAACGCACAGGACACGCAACCATCCGAATCGCCTGAAATCTGCGATGACAGTCTTCGCATTTGCCCAAACCAACTTCGGCCCCAACATACGCAACCTTTGAGACGCGGTTCTATTTCAATTGAAGATCTAACCGCACACTTATGTGTCGGTGCGCACATCACTAACTTACTCTTTCACAGACGAAGATCGGACCGCAACGGACCCATTCCCAAATTTCTGCTTGACCGTTATAGTCTTTCACCAGAGGGAAATTAGTATGCCTGTCGTTCGCCACCGCGCCTTCACTGCCTTTACAGCCTTTGTGTACTCCGGGTTTTTGCTCCACGGCGTTGGATTAGCAGCCCAGCAACCCACTACTACCTTCAAGGCCCCTACCCACTATCTGCCAACACCCAGTTTCGACCTCTCTTCGCTGGACCGCAGCAAAGATCCCTGCAACGACTTCTACCAGTTTGCCTGCGGCAATTTCGCGGCCAATCACCCCATTCCGGCGGACCAGGGTGCCACGAACAGTTTTTACCAGTTGTTCAACGTCAACACGGAACAACTTAGCGGCATCCTTGCGAAGATGGCTGAACCCACGCCTGGCCGTACGCCCAACGAGCAGAAGATTGGCGACTTTTACCACGCCTGCATGGACACCGAAGCCATTGAGCGCAAGGGCCTTGAGCCCATCGCCCCGTTGCTGAAAGAGATTGATGGGATGACCCTCTCCTCGCTTGCCTCCGTCACCGGCAGACTGCAGCGCATGGGCGTCAACCTCCTCTTCAGCTATGGGGAGCAACAGGATTTCAAGGACGCCACCAAGCAGATTGCCAGCATCGACCAGGGCGGA
Organism: Rhodanobacteraceae bacterium; assembly: GCA_043749265.1. Taxonomy (GTDB): domain Bacteria; phylum Acidobacteriota; class Terriglobia; order Terriglobales; family Acidobacteriaceae; genus Edaphobacter. The sequence continues at coordinate 2,836 of JAYVDT010000389.1, forward strand.
CTCGGCATGCCGGAGAAGGACTTCTATCTCCGCACCGGAGACAAAGATATTCAGTTGCGCAAAGACTACGTCGCCCATGTGTCAAAGATGCTCAGCCTGAGCGGCATCGCACCCGAGCAGGCGCAGAAAGACGCCGACGCCATCATGGTCTTTGAAACCGCCCTCGCCAAGGCAACCATGGGTGTTACCGAGCGCCGCGACGCCGAGAAGGTCTATCACCTTGTCCCCGTCGCCGTGGTATCCAAACAGTTCCCGGCAGGCATCTTCGGCCAGTTCGAAGACAACATTCATTCCCCGCGTGTGACAGAAATCAACGATGCCAGCCCCGGCTACATCGCCGCCATGATCAATCAGATTCATCAGACCGATATCGAAACCCTCCGCGCTTACTTCCGCTACCAACTTCTTACCGCGGACGCCCGCGATCTCCCGAAGCGCTTCGATGCAGAGAACTTCGACTTCTACGGTCGCAAGCTGGACGGCACTGAAGCGCAGAGCGAACGCTGGAAGCGCTGCAGCAACGCCGTAAACGGAGCTTTGGGCGAGGCGCTCGGTGAGGTCTACGTTAGGCAGTACTTCGCCGGCGACAGCAAGAAGAAGATGCTCGAAATGGTCAGCGATATTGAAGCCGCCATGGATCGCGACCTCGACAGCCTGGACTGGATGAGCCCCGCCACCAAGGTTCGCGCTAAAGAGAAGCTGCACGGCATCGCCAACAAAATCGGTTACCCCGACCACTTCCGCGACTATTCTGCAGTGCTCGTCAAACCGGAAGATCCCTTCGGCAACACCCTCCGCGCCACCGCGTTTGAAAACGACCGCCAGCTGAACAAAATCGGCAAGCCCGTAGACCATAGCGAGTGGGGCATGACACCACCGACCGTAAATGCCTACTACAACCCCAGCATGAACGACATCAACTTCCCTGCCGGTATTCTGCAACCCAACTTCTACGATCCCAAAGTAGATGACGCCGTGAATTATGGACACATCGGTGGTGTCATCGGCCACGAGCTCACCCACGGCTTCGACGACCAGGGCAAGAAGTTCGACGCCAAGGGCAATCTCAGCGACTGGTGGACGCCTGAGGATACAAAGAAGTTCGAAGGCAAGACCGACTGCCTCGTAAACGAATATGGCAAGTTCGTCGTCGTGGATGACGTCCACATCAACGGCAAGC
>JAYVDT010000390.1:0-3966 GCA_043749265.1 Rhodanobacteraceae bacterium
CGGGGTCGAAGACGCGAATACGGCTCATGCGCTGACGCAGGTTTAGCAGCATGCGTCCGTTGTCGCCAGCGGCCTCCAGTTGCGCTCGCAGATCGTCGAGGAAGAGCGGGTTCAGCACTTTCAGGATGTTGGGTACGCTGGTGTAGTGCATGCCCAGCGCGCCGCGCTCCTCGTCATCGGCCACGGCCTGGATCATGGAGCCGAAGATGTCTGGGTTGATGTGCTGCCACTCCAGCTTGCCGGCCTGGAGCAGGTAGCTGCGCGCAATGCGATTGAACCGGGGAGTCTCCGCCGAGCCACGGAATAGCCCACCGTTGACGTACGGGAAGTGATCGGCGTAAGGCGGCACATTCTTTTGGGCGCGGTCGGCGATCTTTACGTCCATTGCCCGGAATATCTGCTCGATGACGAGGTGCGTATTGCTGCCGTCGCCCTCGCTCATCTGCTCGACGGTAAGGGTGAAGACGTTTCGACCTTCAAAGATGTCGGTGTGCTCGGCGAAGTAGCAGAAGATGAGCCGCGCCATGAAGTGATTCATGTCGTGGCGGCGAGCTGCGGTGCCCCACTCCGGGTTGGTCCGCAGGAGCTCCACATAGAGCTTGTTGAGGCGGCCCGTCGCGCGGACGTCGATGGGATTGTCCTTGATCTCGCGGACGGTGGAGATGCCAGCGAGGGGAAGGAAGAAGCCGAAGTGGTTGGCAAGGTTGGGCAGGAAGTCTGCTACGGGCTCCTGCGCGCCCGTCATATCTTCAGCCTCGAAGTAGCTGCCATCAGTGGCGAAGATGAACTTGGCACGCGACGACGCCGTCTTGGGGCTGGTCTTCAGCCGGTCGAGGGTCTCCCGCGTCTGCCCAGCCGCACAGGTGGCAAGGTGAATGCTGTTGATGAGCAGGATGGCGCCGGGAACATCCGATTTATTGGAATCGCCCTTGCGGAGACGTTTGAGTGTAGTCTCCTTCTTGTCGAAGGCCGCCAGAAACTGGAATGGGAACTCGGCGGCGTCATACGGCGCTGACGCAAGCTCAGATACTGCCGCCTCGATCTCAACTGCGTTCATATAGATACCCTGTGGGAGAAGTATCGCAGAACAGCAAGGCATGAGACCATTCGACTGCGCTCCCACACCAAATCCCTAAGCATCGTTGAGGTGGTTCGTGGAAACTTGCCCTGCCTGCGGTATGCGCTATTCGCCGTTGAACCACAGTAAGCATCGTTCGCGCTGTGACGGAGAAACGATTCAACCGCATATGCGGAGTACGCGGCCGGGGCGCGTGAAATCGCCCTCTATGCGGACCTCTGGCCGAGAACTGCGGAGGATTGAGTCCAATGAAAGTCGCTTGATCCTTGACGGAAACCTGCCGGCAGATGTGAAATTGGCGCGTATCCGCGAGAACATTCCATTCCTCATTGGCAAGCGTACAGCTCAAGCCCCAAAGCCAATTGTCGTCCCACCAGGAAAGCGACCGAATTAGACGCACCTTCACCACGCACCCATAGTTGATGACTGCGTGCCGGAAGATCGAGTGTCCACGGCGCTGCTGTTATTCGCCTGATTTAGATCTAGCGGCGCTTAATCGCGCTGGTCGCGAGAAGCACACTTTCCTCTAGGGAACCTCTGAACAGGTGCCTGATCTGTAGATGCCGTCGATGTTTGTTCTTGGTGTGCGAGTTTTGTTGTTTTGGGTTCGATCTTGAAGCCGCTTTTCGGTGTTCGGAGAGCGATTTTTCGGCCTCCCGGCGCAGTTCTACCCCAACACGGCCAGCCGTTTGCGGTGCATATATAGATTCACAAGGGCGAAGTTCACGCACAGCCGGTGGTGGTTCTTGGCGATGCCCCGGTATCGCACCTTGTCGAAGCCGAAGACGAGCTTCAGGATGCGGAACGGATGCTCTACTTTCGCTCTGACACTGGACTTACTCCGGTTCTTCTTCTTTTGTAACTCGTCCACATAGTTCTTGAACTTCGTCCTTCGGCAGGTCATGTCCTGAGCCTTCGGAGCAGCTTGCCGGATCGCTTCGGTCTGGCCCTGATAGCCGGCGTCGCCCCACACCTTGCGCTCCTCGCCGTGCAGCAGATCGGGCAGCATATGCATGTCCGCCACGTTGGCAGCCGTGGTGCAGACCGTGTGCACTGTGCCCTCTTTGGCGTCCACTCCGATGTGCGCCTTCAGCCCGAAGTACCACTGGTTGCCCTTCTTGGTCTGGTGCATCTCCGGGTCGCGTTTACCAGACGCGTTCTTGGTCGAACAAGGCGCATGGATGATGGTCGCGTTCACGATCGTGCCGGTCTGGATGCGGATCCCCTTGGCCTCCATATGAATATTCACCGCCTCCAGCATCAGCCCGCACAGGTCATACTTTTCGAGCAGATGGCGGAAGCGCAGGATCGTCGTCTTGTCCGGCGCGGGCGCGATGCCCAGATCAACCCCCACAAAACCCCGCACAGCCGGTGACTCGTATAGCAATTCCTCCACCCCAGGATCAGACAGATTGAACCACTGCTGCACGAAGTACGTCCTGAGCATGATCGACAGCCCCAGTGGCTGACGGCCATTGCCCGCCTTCGCATAGCGCGGACGAACCAAAGCTTCCTTCTCAAACAATCCCTTAGACGCCAGGCTCTGCTGCTTCATCGCAATCACGCCACAACCGTCAGATTAATCAATCCGGTCGCGGATGCAGAACTTGTGCAGAGACTCCTTGAGTCATTTTTGCTGTGCTTCACGCGACTATATAGGTGAGCCACAAAAATAAAGATCCTACCGACCAAATTTGATGGGAAGGCTCCATGTCATTTTTTAGGCTCCTTCGCGAATTGTCCTCGCAAGGCAAGAAATATAGTTCCTGTTTGCAATTTGCGTACCTCGCACCAGGGCTTTCTGTTAGGATTCTCGCGGAAAGAAGGTTTTATGTTCCACTTTCGCTCTGCCGTCGTTATGTTTCTGTCGTTCACCGTCGCTGCCCTGGTTCTTCCGTCTGCCCTAATAGCTCAGGCGCCCACTGGCGACGTCGTCATCTCGGCTAACACCACTTGGCCGACAGCGACCTATAGCGTGACGAGCCTGACCATCCAGAGCGGCGCCACGCTCACCATCGGCGGCGGATCGACGGTCACGACGACCAACGGCGTGAAGGTAACCGGCCAATCGAACATCGTGCTGCAATCGATCAACAATACGGCACAGGTGAATGGCGTGTGGGCCGGGGTGGGAGTGACGCTACAGGCAGGGTCGGTACAGGTCGACGCAGGCAGCTCAATCAACGCGGACGGGCAGGGGTACGCCCGCAACAAAGGGCCAGGTTTAAGCACTTACGGCCAGCAAGGGGGCAGCTACGGCGGCATCGGCGGCAACAATACTCCAGACCCAACGCTGCTGTATGGGTCAGCATCGGCACCGGTTGATCTTGGTAGTGGTAGTTACGGAGCGGGTGGAGGCGCGATTCGTCTGATCATCAGCGGAGCGCTAACTATCAACGGGACGATCTCGGCCAACGGAGCGAACGTGATTCCGGGCGGAGGCGGCGCCGGGTCAGGTGGTTCCATCTATGTAACGACAGCGACTTTGACCGGAAGCGGAACCTTCGCCACGAATGGTGGTTCGAACACCATTCCCGCGCAGAGCGGAGCACCGGCCGGCGGAGGCGGCAGGCTGGCCGTCTATTACGCCAGCGCAAGCGGCTTTTCCAGTTTTGCCGCATCAACCGCGTCCGGCGGACAGTTCACGGGCTCAACAGCGGGATACGCAGGCTCCAACGGAACGTCGGTCTTTGTCAACACCTCCGGCACCAACCCTGCGCTCAGTGTGACTCAGGCGTTTTCCATTCCTGCAAACTCCGTCGTAACCTACGACTCGATAGCGATTCAGAACGGCGCAACCCTGACGATCGGTGGCGGCTCGGTCATCACGGTGGCGAACGGCGTGACCGTCACTGGCAAGTCCAGCATCGTGATGCAGGGAGCCAACA
>JAYVDT010000391.1:0-3966 GCA_043749265.1 Rhodanobacteraceae bacterium
TCCGAAACTCGCAGATCGTATCCATAAGACGACAGTCCATAGGAGATAACTCCATCCTTCACCTGCTTCTCGCTGAATGGCGCAATCATTTCGTGCTCCATTGCCTGTTCGCGAATCCAGCGGTCGCTCTTGATCGACATCGTTTCATTCCCTTTCGTGACTTAAGTAACTTCGAAAGCTCGACATTTCAGAAACGTCGTCATACCAAAAAGAACGGTAATTGCTGCCGTCCCCCGAGGATACCGCATTGACATTCACGCACCCTCTTTCTACCATTACGAAATCGTGCACCGCGTCGGCTGCCGTAGCGGAAAAACAGGTACAAAACGAAGTAACAATGGGGGCATGCTTTGATCAAACAGGATCTGATTCAACGGGTCGTAGAACGAACCGGGCTCGTCCGGACCAAGGCCGAAGCTGCCGTTGACGCTATCTTCGAGTCCATGAAACAGAGTCTCGTTGAAGGAGACCGCATCGAACTCCGAGGATTCGGCGTCTTCACCGTAAAGCCACGCAAAACCGGCGTTGGCCGCAATCCACGCACAGGCGCTGAAGTTTCCATCGCACCCGGCAAAGCAATTCGATTCAAGCCCGGAAAAGACCTCCACGTCCTCGACTAGCCCATGCGTTCAAACGTCAATCGAACCGGCCTGACCCACGGACAACAAAAGTGGGATCCTGCAGGAAAGCGCACAGGCCAAGATGTCCTCACCCAGCCTCCTCTCCCATCCAACGTCTCAGCTTCCAGCCCGCGAGTCAGCGCTGCAGCGACTAGGCGTGCCCTTCGCCCTCTTCCTCATCACCATGTTCTCCACCACCGCAATGGGCATGCGGTACATGTACAACTTTCACCTCGGCCTCGGTCCCCTCGCCACCGACGCCGACGTCCTTCCCTACACATGGGTCCTCCACAACCTCCCTTCCCTCCGCACCGGCCTGCCCTTCTCCGTCACGCTCATCGGCATTCTGCTCGCGCATGAGTTTGGCCACTACTTCGCCTGCCGAGCCTGCGGGGTTCGTTCCACCCTGCCTTATCTCCTGCCGGCCCCATCGCTGAGCGGAACCTTCGGCGCCATCATCCGCCTCAACTCCCGCGTCCCCACCCGATCCGCCCTCATCGTCATCGGTGCCTCAGGCCCCATCGCCGGCTTCGTCGTCGCCATCGTCGCCACGGCTTTGGGCCTATCCTGGTCCAGCTACGCGGCCACCCCCACTATCCACCACATCCAGGCTCCCTTTGCCATCACCGCAATCCATTCCATCCTCCGCGCCGCAGCCCACGGCTCTCTTCCCGACCTCCCCCTCGTCGTCCCACACCCCGTCCTCATCGCCAGTTGGATCGGCATGCTCATCACCGCGCTCAACCTCATCCCTGCCGGCCAACTTGATGGCGGCCACATCCTGTACGCCTTCTCACCCCGCGCCCACCGCATCGGCTCCCGCCTTGTCACCCTCCTGATGTTCGTTCTGGGAATCGTCAGTTGGGCCGGCTGGATCTTCTGGGGCATCATCCTGCTCCTCCCCGCCATGCGCCACCCCACCGTCCAGCAGCCCGAAGGCATCGAAGCTCGCCACTACGTCATGGGTGTGATCTGCCTCGGCATCCTGCTACTCGCGGGCACCTTACAACCATTCACCGGCTACAGCTTGATTGACATCCTGCGCGACCTCTTCGACTAAACCAAACTTCTTTTGAGCGTCAGGTCGGTGTCCCCTTTTGTTGTCATTCATCAGCGCAGCGGAGCAATCTGCGGTTGCCCTCTGACTACATCAGCGACACGGCATCCACATCCACCACCAAATTCCTTCGCGGAATCTCCGCTGTCGCCACAAATCCCAGCATTGCCTGCAGGCAGTCCGAAAGCGCCCCACGCCGCTCTGCCTTCAAAATAAAGTGAAAACGATAAATCCGTTTCAGCTTCACAATCGGTGCCGCCGCCGGCCCCAGCACTCGCACTCCCACTGGCTTCGCCTTCTCGAACCACCGCCCAAGCTGCGCCGCCCACCCCGCCGCCTCTTCCATCTTCTCGCTCTGAATCACGATATTCGCAAGCACCGAAAACGGGGGATAGTGAAGATTCCGCCTGAACTGCATCTCCTTTGCAACGAATCCCCTATAGTCGTGGGCCTGCGCAAACTTCACCGCGTAGTGGTCGCCATGATACGTCTGCACCAGCACCTTACCCGGTAACTCGCCCCGGCCCGCACGCCCGGATACCTGCGTCAGCAACTGAAATACCCGCTCCGCCGCCCGAAAATCCGGCATCCCCAACGCATGGTCCGCCCCCACAACCCCTACCAGCGTCACTCCATGAATGTCATGCCCCTTGGCGATCATCTGTGTCCCTACCAGCAGGTTGATCTCACCGGCATGCAGCCTCGCCAGCAGCCGTTCCATGTCGTGCCGGCCACGCACCGTATCCCGATCCATCCGCCCAATGCGTGCATCCGGAAACAGCTCTGTCAGCTTCTCCTCCCCCTGCTGCGATCCCGCACCCAAAAAGTAAAGATGCTCGCTCTGACACTTTGGGCAAGCCGTCGGCACTCCTCGCCGAAACCCGCAGTAGTGGCATTCCAGCCGCTGCCCCGGCTGCGCCAGCCCGTCGGACGACTCCGGCACCGCCTTGTGGTACGTCATTGCAATCGCACAGTTCTCGCACTCCACCTTCTCCCCACAGCTCCGGCAGATGACAGTAAAGCTATACCCACGCCGATTCAGCAACAGAATCACCTGCTCTCCGCGATCCAGCGCCGCCCGCGTCTCTTCTACCAATCGCCGGCTGAACAGCTCTTCCTTGCCCACCGCCTTGAACTCCGCCCGCATGTCCACAAGCTCAACCACCGGCAACGCACGCGCATTCACACGGTGCAACATCTCTACGAGCGCATACCGTCCCCGCTCCGCATTTGCCCAGCTCTCCAGCGAAGGCGTCGCTGACCCCAGCACCACCGTCGCCCCTGCCAGCTTCGCCCGCATCACCGCCACGTCGCGCCCGTGGTAACGCGGATTCTCCTCCTGCTTGTAGCTCGAATCATGCTCTTCATCCACAATTACGAGCCCCAGTTCCACCATCGGCGCAAACACCGCAGACCTCGTTCCCACAACAATCCGCGCGTCACCCCGACGAATCCTGTGCCACTGCTCCGCCCTCTCATCCGGCGTCAACCCGCTGTGCAGCAGCGCCACCTCTGCCCCAAACGCCGCGAACATCTGCCCCGCCATCGCCGGCGTCAGTCCAATCTCCGGCACCAGAAGCAGCGCGCTCTTCCCCGCTGCCAACGCCCGCCGCATGCCCGCAAAATAGACTGCCGTCTTCCCGGACCCCGTCACCCCATATAACAAATGCGGGCGGAACCCACCCTTCGCCATCGCCGCAGCAATCGTCCCAACCGCTTCCATCTGTTCTTCATTCAGCGCATGCTCATGCGCATGCTTCTTCCCCGCCGCCCCCACGCCCCCAAGCGCAAACTCTTCCGGCTCTTCTTCAATCGTCACTAGCCCCCGCTTCACCAGCGATCCCAGCGAAGCCTCCGGCACTCCCGCCTTTACCAACCTCACCTTCAAATCCCGAACCTGCAGCCTGCCCCCCACCGAAGCCAGCTCCGCCATCACCGCCAACTGGTTCTCATTCAGCCTGGGCAACCGCCCCCGCCCACTGACCAGATCGCCCAGTTTCTCCTCCTCCAGAGGCAAGTCATCCCCACCCGAAAAATTGTCATCCTGGGCGGAGTCAGTCCCGCCCTTTGCGACCGACGGAGTCGAAGGATCTGCGTCTTCACCCGAAGCAGAACTCGCCCCCGCCAACACCGCCACTTTCACCACCCGCCGAGCATCCCGCTCCTCCGCCAGTGCTTCCCTCACCAGCCACTTCTTCTTCACCATCCCCTCGAGCAGCCCCCGCCCAGCTCCCGTTGCCGACCTTAGCGCCCCCGCCTTCGCCGTCTCGCCACCCTCCAGATAATTGA
>JAYVDT010000392.1:0-12514 GCA_043749265.1 Rhodanobacteraceae bacterium
TCATTCTATTGGGTAATAACAATAGTTCAAAACAAGGGACTTCCTGGTAGTTGGGTGCTTCCCGCCATCCTTCAGGCCCCTGACTATTGTACGGAATCGGCAGGGATGTTTACGTCAACTATATTTCCAGTGAAATCAGAAAGTTAGGTGTTTTCGGGGATTGACATGTGGATTTGCTGGTGTTTTTGAAGGTTTCAGGGGCAAATATTTTGGGGCGCATTATTGGCTTTCGCGGCGAGTGGAAACCCAGGTCACAGAAGCGAGATCTGATGTACCCGGATTTTTACCGAAACTGGGTTTAGGGTTGGGGGGCAGTGGTCACTACGCCTACAGCTGAGTCGGCGCAGCCGTAGTAGAGGAGCCACCTGCCTTCGAACTGGACCAGGCCCTCGGCGAAGGTGGTGCCGGCGATGTATTGGCCGGTCTTTTCGAAGGGCTGCTCGGGTTTGAGGACGGGTTTTTCTGATCGGGTGAGGAGCCTGGCGGGATCTTTGGCGGAGAAGAGGGCTTCGCCGGCAGCGTAGGCGTTGGCTCCAAGGGCTGGGTCGCCATGGGTGGCGTCGTTTTTGCCGTTGTAGATCATGACGATGCCGGCGGAGGTGAGGACGGGTGGGGGGCCGACTTCGGGGAAGCCGCTGTCGAAGTGGCCAGGGCGCTTGCGCAGGACTTCGACGGGCACGCCCTGGGAGTCTTCGACGGGGGTCCAGCGGATGAGGTCGGAGGAGGTGGCGATATGGATGACGCCTTCGCCCCAGTACATCCAGTAGGAGCCGTTGATCTTTACGGCCTGGAGATGTCCTTCAATCAATTGGGTGACGATGCCGCCGGACTTGTATTGGAGGTGGTCGTATTTTCCGCTTTTTGCGCCAAGGAATGCGGGGCCGTACTTGGTCCAGTGGGTGAGGTCGGGCGAGGTGGCGATGCCGATGGAGTAAGTGATGCGGTTCCACTGGGTATAGGTGATGACGTAGTCGCCGGGTTTTCCGTTAGAGGCGGGGGCTTGAACTATGCGTGGGTCTTCTACGCCGCCGGGCCACTCGCGGTCGTGCTGGTCGTCGGTGGAGGGGAAGAAGACAGGCCGGGAGAGGCGGGTGAAGTGGACGCCGTCGGTACTGGAGGCGAGGCCAAGGCGCGAGGTGTGGAGGCCGATCTTCATCTCGCCGGAGTCATCTTCAGCGCGGTAGAGGACGAAGATTTTGCCGTCGCGGACGATGGCAGCGGGGTTGAAGGTGTGGAGGTACTCCCAGTGGACGGGTGTGGGGCGGAGCGGGTCGGCGAAGGTGGAGGTTTTATCCGGCTCGATGACAGGGGCGGAGACGGGGCGGGTGAAAGGGCCAAGGAGCCAGGGTGGTGTGGGCCCGGCCGGGGCGTTGGCGAGGAAGAGGAAGGCGGTGGTGGCGAGGATTTGAGCAAATGACATGCCGGGTAAGTATGCCTCAGTGAAGGGGAAGAGGGCTAATTGGTGGCGGAAGAGCAGAGTGCAACGGGCAGGTCAGCGGGATAAGGGCACTTGGAGGGTATTGGAGGGGCGGGTAAAAGCAGATTCCTTCGCTTCACGGGGGAACGACAACAAACTGGGGCTGTTAGGGTACGTCGTGAACGAAGGGTGTTGAATTTATTTGAGGCCCTCAACGAAGGTCCAGAAGGATTGGTTGGACTTTAGTTTCAAGAGGGATTCATCGGTGGTGGGGTTGGGCATGGATTCGCCCGGTAACAGGTTCTTTTTGCGGGAGAAGGCCTGTTCGAGGTGGGTGCGGGCAGAGGCGGCGTCGAGTTGTTCGGCGTCGGCGCAGGCCAAGTTGTAGTAGTAGAGGGGGTAGCTGCCGTCCTTGTGGATGGCGTCCTGGAAGATGCGGCGGGCGCTGGCTGCGTCACCGGTCAGGCCAAGGGACATGCCGAGATTGTCCGTAGCGACGCGGCGGACTGTGAGGGTGTTTTTGGTAGTGGGGACGCCGGCGAGAAAGTCCTGATAAGCAGGGATAGAGGCCTTGTACTGCCGTGTGCGGTAGAGGATATTGGCGTAGGTGTACTTGTCCGTGATCGTGGGCTGGAAGGTTGGGACGTAGTTCTGACGGGCGAGGATGGCGCGGGCGTTCGAGAGGTCGAGGCGAGTGCCTTTGTCGGCGCTGATCTGGACGGAGAGGCACTGGTCGCCGGTGCCGCCGTATTTGTAGAGGCGCTGCGCGCCGTTGGGGTAGGTGAGGAGCATGGTGGCGACTCCGTTGGAGTCGATGCCGTCGGGGTCCAGACGCTCAATGGGAGGGTTGCGGCCGGCGTCTTTCTTGAGCTGGGCTAGGTCGGACTCGAGGCAGGAGGAGGCATCCTGAGATGCGACACCGGGCGTGAGGAAGAGGAAGGCGAGGAGTTCGGTGTGGGCGGAGTCGTGGGCGCGGATGCCGATCTCGCGACCTGCGGGTTTGGCGGAGGCCTCGGTGATGCGGAGGCCGGTGAGGTCGAGCATCATGGCGCCGGGGTGAGTAGGGAGCGCGAAGGGCTCGGATTGGGCGTTGGTCAGGAGTGGGGCACCTGCGACGAAGGCCAGAAGGATAATCGAAAGTTTTTGAAGATGCATGCTGCCCCTTTGACGTTTGAACACCGTCTAGGGGGTGAGATGCGGCGTTGGACTGTTGGGTATCTGAGGTGCTGGCAGGTTCATCTCTTCGATTACGTGGTTTAGTTGGGTGAGATCGACGGGAAAGTCGTCATCTTCGCGGAGATTGGCATTGGTGTTGAAGTGGCGATGGCCGAGGCCGCGAGCCATGGTGTAGAAGTAACCGGCAGGCTCAGCTTCCGGGTAAAGGACGGCGACTTTGAGGTTATCGCCGTAGAGCATGCAGGCGAGGCCTGCACCGTGGGGCGAGATGATGGCCTCGGCGGAGCGGAGGAGGGCGACTTCTTCGCGGAAGGAGAGGTCTTCCATCCAGATGCACTCGAAGCCGAGGGGAGCGAGGAGGGCCATGATTTCTGGCTCGTTGAGGACTTTGCGATGTTTGGAACGGGAGCGGGAGATGTAGTAGCGGCCGGTAGAGGTTATGGTGGGCTCAACGGCGAGGCCGGTAAAGGTGCGGGTGCGGAGGAAGTCGAAGTAGGCGGGCGGGAGCCAGCCATTGGCGCGAGAGGAGACGTAGGAGGGGAGGATGAAGTGGTCGCACTGGATCCAGCTGTCTGAGGGGACGTATTCGACCTGGAAGTTGGCCGGGAGGAGAAGTTCAAGGTGCTGACGGCGGCGGGCAGAAAGTAAATCCGGCATCAGCAGGGTGAGGGGATTGCCGGCCATGTGGGCTTCCAGCGAGTGGATCTGGGCCAGGCAGTCGACAAGCCAGTGCCAGGCGTTTTCCTGGAAGATGTGATGGACGGAGGAGAAGGTGCCGGTGCGCGTCGTGACTGCGCGGGGGCGGAGTTGCTGGCGGAAGTTGTAGAAGCGGCCGAGGTCAAGGATGGATTCGAGGATGGGGTGCCAGCGGGAGTCGAAGACGAGACCGATGCGGGGATAGAACTTTGCTTTCGAGAGCTCGACGACGAAGATTGCGGGACGGTGGATTTTGCCATCGCCGATGTACTTGCAGGAGCGGAGGAAGGAATCGGTGTTGGGATCGCCGCAGTCGATGGTTTCGGCGGGGTAGAGCTCTTTGTACATGGTGACGAAGGATCGGTCGTCGGCGATGGACAGGGGTTCGCGGAGGAAGATCACGCCGCCGAGAATGCGCTTGAGCAGGCGGAGGGTGGGGCGGTAGAGAAAGGTGCGGATGGGGTTGAGGATGCGCTCGAGGAGCAGGCGATGTGCGCGAAGGGGAGTGTCAGTGCCGCGGGCTACGCCTTGGGGGAGCAGAGGTTCGGCGAAGGTTGTGGGGTTTGGGGGTGAAGCCATGCGGGAGTTGCCACCTAAGGAGAGTGAAGTGTGGAGCCTACAGAATCTACCACGCGTGGGGGGCGTGCGGCTTTATTTTTGCGGTAAGGAAACTGACTCTCTCAAGCGCAGCTTCCTTTGCTTTCCCACAAAATGACCATAAAGGGAGACAGCAACTCTGCACCTTGCTCGTGGCTAAAGTTCCATGGCGAACTGGCTGAGGGGTTCGAACTGGCGGGGTTTGGGTTCGGTGGCGAGGCCGAGGATGAGACGCTCCAGAACAAGGCGCTTGTCCGGGGGAGAGGAGCGGATTTCGAGGTCGGCGCGGGCTATAAGGCGGAGGGCGCGGGTGAGGTCGGCGGGGGATTTGTACCGGCGGGCCTGGCGGATGAGGTCTTCTGCGGCGAAAGGCGGCATACGAAAGCCCTGCCAGAGAACGGACCAGATGGCGCGGGAGTCGCGCACGTTTTTTTCGAGGATGATGAGCATCTGGCGGAAGGTGCGGGCGAGCATATAGAGGTGGCCGATGGCGGAGTCTTCACCGCCGTCTGAGGCGTTGAGGAGGCCGTGAAGGAGGGCGAGGGCGGCGGGACGGTCGCGGCGGGAGATGGCGTCGGTGAGCTCGTAAAGGGAGCGCTGTTTGGCCGCGAGGACCATGGTTTCTACGTCGCCAAGAGTAATTGTAGGGGAGGGGAGCACTGGCGTTGACGGGGGTGGTGGTTCCATCCCAGGTCCCAGAAGTGAGATCTGGGTTACCCGGTTTTGTGGCAGGGCTAGCTGTTTGCCCTGGGCGTAGAGGCAGAGCTTTTCGAACTCGCTGTCGATGAGCATCATGTCGGCGCCAAGGGCGTCCACCAGTTCGCGTGCGGCGTTGGGGTCGATCTGGACGTTGCGGGTGGGGGCTTCCTCGGTGAGCCAGCGGACGGCGTCGGCCTCGTCGACACGGGCTAGTTCTACGGTGGGGCACCACTCGCCGAGGGTTTCGCGGATGCGCTCGACGCGCTCTTTGTCCTGCATATCCATGCGGCGGATGTCGGTAGGAATGGAAACGTGGTCGGCGATGAAGAAGAGGACGGCCTGGGGATTGGGGCGGCGGAAGTAAGCGTCGATGGCTGCGAATTCCTCTTTCTTGCTGCCGCGGCCGTAGAGGGCTTTGAGATTGCGGACGAAGATACTTTGGAAGGGGACCATGAGGGACGGGGTCTGGGCAAGGTCGAGGACGTCGAAGATTGTGGTGTCGGCGAGGTCGAGATCGTGGAGGCAGAAGTCGCGTTCGTTGGGTGGGGCCAGGGTGGCGAGGATGCCGTTGCGGCAGCGCTGGTAAAGGAACGCTTCGTCGCCGAGGAGAACGTAGCCGGGGCGCAACTGGGGGGTGGCGATTTCGGCGAGGAAGCGGTCGGAGCTGGCGAAGGATTTGATCTGGGGCTTGGTGGCCATCTAGAAGGACTCCAGGAGGTCTGAGACGAGGGTCTGAGCGAAGTTGCGGGCGAGACGCTGGACGGCGGGGGAGTCTTCCTGGATGAAAGCGGAGAGGTCCTGGGTGGACTGGTACTGCTCGCGGAAGGGGAGGGCGTCGTTTTCGTAGAGGACGCGGCCGTCGCGGGAGGTGAGGACGACTTTGGCGGTGATGGTAATGAGGTAGCTGGATGTCTGGCCGGAGGAGGAGTCGTAGGTGAGAGGCGAGGATGTTTGTGAAAGGATGGTGCCACGGAGGGTGGCGTCGGCGTCGCCTTCCTGATTGAGGATGCGGTATTTGGTGCGGGTGTTGAGCTCGCGGACAATGGCCTGGGTGAAGGCGAAGTCGGTGTGGAAGGCCTGGGCGGTGGTGGAGAAGGGTGGGACGGCGAGGGTTCGGACGTTGGCGGGCAGGTGCGAGGCAGCGCCGACGGTGTGATAGCCGCAACCGGTGAGGAGTAAAGCGGGGATTAGGAGAAGGCGGCGCATCGACTGTTTTTATTGTCGCATTGGGAGTGGCTGAGGAAGGGTCTGCAAGGTTGGTGCGGGTTGAAACGAAGGTTTCAGAAGCGAGATCTGGGCACCCGTATTTGTAGCCAAAGAGAAACCCCGTTCACTTTGACTGTGAACGGGGTCGTTGCTTCTGGATGATGGATGGTTATGCGGGGCTGGGTTGACCTTCGCCGCCGAAGCCGGACTTGCGGCCGTTTTCAGGCTTGAGAACCTTTTGGACGTCGCCGCCCGGCCCGGGGTCTACTGCGGAGAGAGGCGAACGCATCTCAGGCAATTCCTTGCCTTCGATGATCAGCTTAATCTCTGCAGCGTCGAGGGTTTCGCGATCGAGTAAGGCCTGCGACATGCGGTGCATGATGTCGTGGTGGCTGTCGAGGATCGAGTAGGCCGACTGGTAGCCGGCGTCCACAAACTTGCGGACTTCCTCGTCAATGGACTTGGCGGTATCGTCGGAGAAGTCTCGGGCCTGGCCGATTTCGCGGCCGAGGAACACTTCCTGCTCCTTCTTGCCGAAAGTCAAGGGTCCGAGATTAGACATACCGTACTCGCAGACCATGGCACGGGCCAAGGCTGTCGAGCGCTGAATGTCGTTGCCGGCACCGGTGGTCATCTGCTTGAGGAAGATCTCTTCCGCGCAGCGTCCGCCCATGAAGACGGCCATCTGGGTTTCTAGATAGTCCTTGGTGACGGTGTGGCGGTCTTCTTCAGGTAGGTGCATCGTCACACCGAGGGCCATGCCGCGGGGAATGATGGTGACCTTGTGTAGAGGGTCGGAGTGTTCGCGCATAGCGGCTACGAGAACGTGACCGGCCTCGTGATAGGCGGTGACCTTCTTCTCCTGATCGGAGAGCATCATGGACTTGCGCTCCGCACCCATGAGGACCTTATCCTTGGCCGTCTCGAAGTCGAACATGTGAACCGACTTGCGATTGAACCGGGCGGCAGTGAGGGCAGCCTCGTTAACCATGTTCGCTAGGTCGGCGCCGGAGAAGCCCGGGGTCCCACGTGCCAGCACGTTGAGGTTGACATCCTCTGCCATCGGAACCTTCTTGGAGTGGACGCGGAGGACTTCTTCGCGTCCCTTGATGTCCGGGCGATCAACCATAACGCGACGGTCAAAACGACCGGGGCGGAGGAGAGCTGGGTCAAGGACGTCAGGGCGATTGGTTGCGGCAATGAGGATGACACCGTCGTTGGCTTCGAAACCATCCATCTCTACGAGAAGCTGGTTGAGGGTCTGCTCGCGCTCGTCGTGTCCGCCGCCTAGACCAGCGCCCCGGTGACGACCGACGGCATCGATTTCGTCGATGAAGATGATGCAGGGAGCGTTCTTTTTGCCCTGTTCGAAGAGGTCGCGGACGCGTGAGGCGCCGACGCCTACGAACATTTCAACGAAGTCCGAACCGGAGATGGAGAAGAAAGGTACGTTAGCTTCGCCGGCGACTGCGCGGGCGAGTAGAGTCTTGCCGGTCCCCGGAGGCCCGACGAGCAGGACACCCTTTGGGATGCGGCCACCGAGGCGCTGGAACTTCTGCGCTTCACGGAGGAACTCAATAATTTCCTTGAGTTCTTCCTTGGCCTCATCGACGCCCGCAACATCCTTGAAGGTGATCTTTTTCTGCTGCATGGAGAGCAGGCGGGCGCGCGATTTGCCAAAGCTCATGGCTTTGTTTCCGCCTGACTGCATCTGCCGCATCATGAACATGAAGAGACCCAGGAGCAGCAGGACAGGCAGGGCGCCGATGAGGGCCGACAGCCAGAAGCTCTGGCTCTGATCCTTGTTGGTGATACTTACGCCGTGCTCACGGAGCGACTTGTAGAGATCGGGGAAGTTCGCTGGGGTGAAGGTTGCGGGAATGATGCTGTGAAAAGTCTCTTTCTTGTCTTTGTAACGTGCGAGGATCTCCGTGCCGTTAACGGTAATTTCCTGCACTTTTCCGGCGTCCACGTCATTTTGGAACTGCGAGGCACTGACAGTTTCATCCTTGCCAGCGTTAGTAGTGCGTGCCACATAATTCCAGAGAATAAACAGGCCGGCTAGCAGCGAGACCCAGAGAAGAAGTTGTTTTACTGTAGAGTTCAAGCGAATTTCCTCGTGTTCACTGCGGGGGATGGAACAGATACTTACTTACTATGATCGTCGTTCCTTCATTTTAGACGCCTGGAGGGCGGAAGGGTGATTGAGCGACCCGCTCCAATTGTCCAGATTCTACTCTTACGCCTGCTGATTATTGCGTGCAATCGAAAACGTATATTTGTTGGGTATTGGATGCAGGGGAATCAGGCGGTGATTCCCGAATCAAACTCGGCGAGGTTGTCGAGATGATCTCGAATCACTTTGTAGCATTCGCAGGACGCTGTTTCAAGACCTGGGACGTCGAGGATGTTGATGATTCCGCGCTTGTACTCAATCAGACCACGGTCTTTGAGGATGGCGGCGGCTACGCTTACGGTGGGACGACAGCTGCCGAGCATGTCGGCTAGAAGCTCGTGGGGCATCGCGAAGGAGTTTTTGTTGGCTCGATCTGCACAGATCAGGAGCCAGCGGGCGAGGCGCTGCTCGACGGCGTGCTTGATGTTGCAGCCGGCAGACTGGGCGGCCTGAACGAGTTGGGCCTGAACGTAGCAGAGAGCGATTTTCTGGAAGCTGCCGCCGCGCTCAAACTCTGCGCGACCGGCGTTTACGGTGAAGCAGTAGCCGTGACCGGCAATCTGGGTGTAGACGCGATTAAGGCTACGTACGGTGCCCATGAGGGCGGAGACGCCGATGATGGATTCGTACCCAAACATTCCTACTTCAACCTGCGATCCATCCTGGAAGGTGGTTGTCATTGAGGCCATGCCCTCTTCGAGGAAGTAGAGGTGCTCGATGCGCTCGCCAGGGAACTCGATCTGGTGCCCCAGTTCAAACTTGATCGGGGCAAGGCGAAGTCGCGCCACCTCTTCTGAAGACAAAGAGTTAAGAATCGTGTTCTTAAAAGTTTGAGTTTGCATGTGCGCATACACCCCGAACCCGAAACTGGCGCTATGCTACGCCTCCAACGGAAGTTAGTGTTTTAAAAGAGAAACGCAATTCGCGGGCGCTGCGCTCGACGAGCAGTCCGCCAGCCAACTTTAGCTTGCTGCCGGGCCTGGCGGGGACGTTGGGGTCGGGCAGGCCAGAGGGATAGCCGGCAAGATTGAGGATGCGGGCAGTCTCGTCGAATGAGAGGCGAGCGCCGAGTTGACGAGCGGCAGCGCGGATGACGCGACGGCGGAGTGCGGGGTCCAGGGGGCGCAGGCGTTCGAGTTCAATGGCAAGCGCAGCAGTGCCGGGGGCGGTGGAGTTCGAGCGTCCGCCGCCGCGGACAGGGGTACCGGGGAGAAGGAGGCCGGGGAGGATGCGCAAGAGTTCGGTGGCCCAGCGGGACTCTTCTTCGCGGGCCAACTCGGCTAGGTTGGCTAGCGTGGTGTCGATAGAAGGATTCTCTTGGCGGAGGATGGGGAGGATAGAGTGGCGTAGGCGATTGCGGGTGAAGGCCTCGTCGGAGTTGCTGGAGTCTTCGCGCCAGGGTTGGTTTCTTTGCTTGAGGTAAATGCGGAGGTCTTCGCGGCGCAGAGTAAGGAGCGGGCGCAGGATGCGGCCTTGCGGGAGTTCGAGGGTGGGTGAGATGGCGGAGAGGCCTTCGAGCCAGGCGCCGCGGAGGAGCTTCATAAGGACGGTCTCGGCCTGGTCGTCGAGGGTATGGGCGGTGAGGATTGCGCTGGCGTGGCCTTCGCGGAGGAGAGAGGCGAAGGCTTCGTAGCGGAGATTGCGGGCGGCTTCTTCGATGGATTGGTGGTGGGTGCGGGCGTGAGTGGCGGTGGCTACTGCCTGGATCTGGAGGGGGATTTGGAGGGAATCGCACAATTGCTGGACGAAGGTCTGGTCGACTGCGGACTCGGAGCCGCGGAGGGTGTGGTTGATATGGATCGCGGAGAGGCCGACACCGAGGGAGTTTTTGGGAAGGGTGTTGGCGGCGTGGAGGAGGAGGAGGAGGGCTGTGGAGTCGGCGCCTCCGGAGATGGCGCAGCAGATGCGTTCGCCAACGCGGATCGAGGTGGGGGGTAAGGTGAGCATCGGATGATTGTTCCATCATTGAACGCCAGCTTCACGCGGTCAAATGTTGGATGCACCGGTCGGTAGGTGATTGCTTGGTATACTTCGTTGGCTATGCGTGTCTATGTGATTCTTCCAGCAGCGGGTATTGGGACGAGGATGTCTTCGGGTGCGGGTAGTGGCGATAAGCCGGTGGCCGCGAAGCAGTTTATGGAGATTGGTGGGGTGCCGGTGCTCGTGTATAGCCTGCGCGCGTTTGTGGCCGTGCCGCGTGTGGCTGAGGTGCTTGTCGCGGTGAAGGCGACCGAGATGGCGCGCGTGACCGACCTTGTGGCCGCGTATGGGTTGAGCGCGAAGGTGCGGGTGGTTGAGGGTGGGGAGAATCGGCAGGGGTCGGTGACCAATGCGCTAGCTGTGCTGAAGTGCGACGACGAGGATGTGGTGCTGGTGCATGACGCGGTGCGGCCGCTGATCGACGCGGCGACGATTGAACGGACGATCGATAGCGTGGCGAAGCATGGCGCGGCAATCGTGGCGCTGCCGGCGGTAGATACGATCAAGCAGGTGGAGCGGACGGCGGATGGGGCGATTGTGACTTCGACGATTCCGCGGGAGCTTGTAGTGCATGCGCAGACGCCGCAGGGGGCAAAGAGCGGGCTGATGAAGCGGGCGTTTGCAGAGGCTGAGGCGGATGGGTTTGCCGGGACGGATGAGTCCAGTGTGCTGGAGCGGGCGGGGATCGAGGTTTCGGTGGTGGCGGGGTCGGCGAAGAATTTCAAGATTACGCAGCCGGGGGATTTGGAACTGGCGGAGTTTTACCTGGGAGTTGGCCGATGAGTATGAGGATTGGGTTTGGGTTTGACTCGCATGCTTTTATGGCGGGCGTGCCGCTGATGATTGGCGGTTTGGCGATTGAGCATCCTGAGGGGTTGGCGGGGCACTCGGATGGCGACGTGCTGCTGCACGCAATTACGGATGCATTGCTTGGGGCGGTTTCGGCGGGGGATATCGGGACTTTCTTTCCGCCTAGCGATCCACGTTGGAAGGGTGCGGCTTCAAGCCTGTTTCTGCGGACAGCATTGGAGGAGATCAAGTCGGCGGGTTACAAGATCGTGAACATCGACACCTGCCTCGTGATGATGCGGCCCAAGATTGTGCCAATCGCAGGCGAGTTGCGGGAGAGTGTCGCGAAGTTACTGGAGGTTGCGCCGCACCAGATTGGAATCAAGGCGAAGACGCCTGAAGGGCTGAATCAGGATGGCGTTGCGGTGGCCTATGCGACGGTGTTGCTGGAGAGCATCGACGATGGTGAGAACGTCAAGAAGATGGCTGCCGTAGCGGATGTGGACGAGGTGAACTCGGTAGTGGAGAGTCTGGTGATTGGAGTCAGGGATACCTCTGCGCTGGGGCGTAAGGTGCCTGCGTTTGACACGTGCGATTTGACTTAGCGGGTGTCCTGCTTTTGGGATCTTAGATTCCTTCGCTTCGCTGGGGAATGACAGTAAGAGTGCGGTGGTTGCGAGGTGTGTGATGACGTTTGCCGGGAAGCTGTTGGTAGGGACGATTGGGTTGCTGGCAGCGGGTGTTGCGGTAGGCCAGGGATTGCCGGAGACGGCGCAGGATGAGGCGCGGGGGCAGGCATGGTGGAAGCATGTGAAGGTGCTTGCGGATGACTCGATGCAGGGGCGATTGACGGGGAGTGACGACTATCTGCGGGCGGCGGAGTATGTCGTGGAGCAGTTCAAGACCTATGGATTGCAGCCGGCGGGAGTGAATGGGTTTTATCAGCCGGTGGAGTTCGATGTGACCAGGGTGCTTGCGGAGAAGTCTGCGGTGAGTCTGGTAGTGGGGGGAAAAGAGACGCCCCTGGTGCTGGGAAAAGACGCGGTTCTGGGGGCGAGGGGATCGCAGCCGACGGCGGTGGACGCGCCGCTGGTGTTCCTTGGGTATGGGCTACATCTGCCGGAGGCAAAGTATGACGACTTCGATTCGGCGGAGGTGCCCTATGCGTCGCTGAAGGGCAAGATCGTTGTTTATATCAATGGTGGGCCGGGGGATCTCCCGGGCGCGCTAAAGTCTTATGCGCGGACGGCTCCGCTGGCGAAGGCGCTGGCTGATGCGGGGGTGGTTGGGTCGATTGCGATTCCGACGCCGAAGTCGATGGACTTTGGCTGGGAGCGGGTGGCGAGCGGAGCGTCGCAACCGGGGATGCGGCTTGCGGCGGGGCCAAAGGATGCGGAGGTGGCGAAGGAGCATCCGGCGCTGGCGGAGATCCGGCACACGATGTTTTCTGCGAGCTTTAATCCTGGGGAGGCAGAGAAGCTTTTTGCCGGGACGGGACATACGTTTGCGGAGTTACTGGCGTTAGCGGATGCGCAGAAGCCGTTGCCTCGGTTCGCCATGGGCAAGAATCTGAAAGCGACGGTGATTACAGAGAGCAGTCGCGTCAGCTCGCCGAATCTTGTTGGGAAGTTAGAAGGGTCCGATCCTAGGCTGAAGAACGAGTATGTGCTGGTTTCGGCACATTTGGATCACCTTGGGGTGGGGGCTCCGATTGCGGGTAGCTCGATTTATTCCGGGGCGATGGATGATGCTTCGGGCGTGGCCAGTGTGCTGGAGAT
>JAYVDT010000393.1:0-3963 GCA_043749265.1 Rhodanobacteraceae bacterium
GAACCTACGACTTCCACCGTGTGAAGGTGGCACTCTACCGCTGAGTTATGCGCCCGATGCTGCGACTCTGGCATCGCAACAGTCCCGTAAGACCGGCGAACTTCCCGTTCCAAAAGCATAACACTCTCGCTGATCCTTGGCCATGTAGTGATTCGCCCTGGCCCTGCTCCATCAATACACAGGCACTCTCCTCAGCAAGTACAATCAACGAGCACATGTCGGGCCCGACAACATCTTCGCGAGCGCCTGCAAACCCACTTATGGAGGGCCTGCTGCATCGTGTCCACGCTTTACGGGCCACGTCGCCGAATCCTCCCCTTGAATCCCCGACGAAGCGTGTCAACCCTCTTCCAGACAGCGACACTCTCGAAGATTTTGACGAAAACTCACCTCAATCCGCCCCCGAGACTAATCCGGAAAAGGAATTTGTGGATGAAACGCAACCCGAAGCCGAAGACGGGGTTACAAGGAATATGTCGACGCTGGCGCTCAACACGGGACACCTCAAGGCCTCCGATCTCGAAAGCCTCGCCGAGGGCGAGCTCAAGGCCAGCGCGTTGCATTTGAATGGCGATTTTCGCGATATGGAAGACTCGGCCATCATGTTGGAATTGAAGGTCGGCAACATGGCAGCCTTCGATTTCCTGATGCAGAAATACCGTAAGCCGATCATCAACTTCATGTATCGCATGACGCGTAACCAGGCTGTGGCTGAAGAGCTTGCACAGGAGATTTTTCTCCGAGTCTACCGATCACGTGAGACCTATCGGGCAGAAGCCCGTTTCAGCACATGGCTGTACCGGATCGCGACGAACCTTGGAGTCAATCGAGCTCGGGATACCCGTCACGAACGCGCCGCATCTACCGTTTACCTGGATGAAACGGACCCCGAGACTGGCACCTCACCGGATGTTGCCGACTCCACCCCTGGTGCCGAAGCACGACTCCTTCGCGATGAGAGGATGGCAGCGATTCGCGAGCATGTCATGGCGCTTCCCGAACGACAGCGTATGGGCGTCCTTATGCATAAATACGAGAGCATGGACTACAAGCAGATCGGAGATGTGTTGAAGCTGTCAGAATCTGCCACTAAATCTCTTCTCTTTCGTGCCTACCAGAGCTTGCGCGAGAAGCTGAAGGATTTCGTCTAAACGTTTCGATCTGTCGTCTAGATTTTTGAACGGTTTTCAGGAGTGCGCACCAGATTGGCAGACGCACACGGCAACACAAGGAGACACACAATGGACTGCAAAGTCTTTCAAAACGAACTGCCGGATCTCGTACTTACCCCTGGTGTAAGGCCGTCGGTTGCGGTACTCGCTCATATGAAGGTTTGCCCTCCTTGTGCTGAAGAATTCCTCAGCTTTCAGAGCACATTTGCAGCGCTCGATTCCTGGAAGGCACCAGAGCCGACACCTTATTTCGATCAAAAGCTCGCCGTGCGGATCCGTGAAGAACAAGCCAAGCAGCCAATGAATTTTTTTGAGCGCCTTCAGACACGGCTGCTTTTCAACACAGGGCGGAACTTCCGGCCAATTATGGTAGGAGCACTGGCGTTGGCACTCGTTGCCAGCGGCGGTGTCGTTGGTCTCAATACCATTCAACTCGCCGGAGCACCACAGGCATCTGCCACGGTGAATGACCTTCAGATCCTTGACCGCAACGAACAGGCATTCCAACAAATGGACGAGTTGCAGCAGGAAGACGAAAACTCGCCCAACGGCAGCAAGACCCCTGACGACGGCGGTTCATCCGCTTCTCCAACCACCTAGCGTCTCGCGGCTACCGAACCGGCTAAACTGCAAGAAAGTTTCGACATTCACTTGAAAAGTTAGTTCAAACAAATGGTCAGCAAGTCTTCAAGCCGCCAGTTCCCCCTCAAGGCCTTCCCCAAGGCCATGAGGGGAACCATGCTTCTAACCACACTGTTTTCAGTTCCGTTCTTAAGCTTCGGCCAATCCACACAGTCAGCGCCCCCAGCGCCCCGCAGGCAACCGGCCCCAATCGAGCGTCGCTCGCCGGATGCCCTGCCGCCCCAACGGGCCGCCCCAGCAAATTCCTATCCGGTTCTCAGAGCACCGAGCACCCAGGCTTCCTCACCCGGCTTCGTACCTCGCAACAATTCAAGCCAACAACACCTGGGCGAGTGGATAGAGTCTCACCGCAATCTCTCCGTGCCGCAGCAGCAGCATGCGCTGGACAATGAGCCTGGCTTCCGTCAACTCAAGCCGCAAGTGCAGCAGCGCATGCACGATCGGCTCATGCAACTGAACAACATGCCGCCGGATCAACAGCAGCGCGTCCTTGCCCGGACAGAGGCCATGGAACGCCTGGCACCGGCGCAGCGACAGCAGATTCGCGGCGCGATGCAGCAACTTGGCAGCCTTCCAGAAGATCGCCGTCGCGCCGTGGCCCGGACTTTTCGAAGCCTCCGCGACATGCCTGACTCCGAGCGACAGAACTACATGAACTCACCCCAATATCGCGGACAGTTCACGGATACGGAGCGCAACACGTTGAACAATCTCCTCAACGTAGCACCCATGCTCCCGCCTGCCCCAACGCAACGCTAAAAGTTAGAAGCCTCGGTCTTCTGCGAAAACCGAGACCATAAAGATTACTTCTTGAAGAAGTTCTTAGCCAGGAACAATACATTCGCCGGGCGCTCTGCGAGTCTGCGCATGAAGTATGGGTACCACTCCGGCCCAAACGGAATGTAGACCCTCACACCGAAGCCTTCGGCCACCAGCTTCCGCTGCAGATCCCGCCGGATTCCATAGAGCATCTGAAACTCGAACAGGCTCTTTGGAATTCGTTTCTCCGCAACAAATCGCCGCATCGAGTCGATAATTGCCTCGTCATGCGTTGCAATGCCACAGAAGACACCGCTCGTCGCCAGGTAAATCATCAAGTCCGCGTAGTTCCGATCCACATCTGCCTTGTCGGGAAAAGCAATGCTGGCCGGCTCTTTATAGGCACCCTTGCACAGCCGAATACGAATTCCCTGCTCAACCAGACGTTTCGCATCATCCGCCGTCCGATAGAGGTACGCCTGAAGCACCGTTCCCACGCGTCCCGGCCACCGGCCATTCAACCGTTCTGTCATCTGGATAGACGCCTCGGTAAGCTCGGCTCCTTCCATATCAATCCGGACAAAGGTGTCTGCCTCTTCCGCGTGCACAAGCATGCCGGCGACAATTGTCTCCGCCAGTTGCGGATCCAGGTCCATCCCGATTTGCGTCAATTTCACACTGACGTTGGCATTGAGCCCGCGAGCCTGAATCGCATCCAGGATCTGGTGATAAACCGCCGCGCTGGCATGCGCCTGGGTGGCCTCGGTCACGCTTTCCCCGAGGGAGTCCAGCGAAACCGCAATCCCCTCACTGTTCATTATCTCGGCGGCCCTAAGTGCTGCCTCTACTGTCATCCCCGCAACGAATCGGCTTGAAAGGTTCTTCCCCACAGCAGACCGTTCTGAAAAACGTCGAAAACTTTTATTCTTTGACATCGAAATAAAAAAAGACCGAAGCACCGTTAGACCCTCCCCGTGAGTTTCTCACGAACGCCTCTGCAACATCGGTTCTCACCTTCAGATATGACCCTTGGCACTGTCACTGTGATTTTGCAAGCCACATCCCTACGTGCCCAATGAAATCCATAAAATGCGCAGTTGTGGAAACGCCCCTGGATGGCAGGCCCTCCCTGTGTTGCTCAGCCTCAAAATCCCTCGACCCTGACTTTTTTAGTCTCCGATGTAGCCCTCGGAAAACATGTGACCGTAGTCGTTTATGGAGATATGCTCTTCCACGATCCGGCCAAAACCCTCGTGGCGAACCACAACGCGGGCAAGCGGCTTGTAGATCGCATAGCGTAGGAAAAGGCCGCCGCAGTGCAATTAACCGGAGGCGTGGCGTATAGGTTTCGACGCCGCGGACTATGCCAATTACAAGACCGAAACAGAGC
>JAYVDT010000394.1:0-3944 GCA_043749265.1 Rhodanobacteraceae bacterium
CAGGCGCTGCTCCTGGATGAGCCCACCAACTATCTCGACCTTGACTCCATCCACTGGCTCCAGGACTTCCTGATCCGGTACAACGGCACCGTCATCACCATCTCGCACGATCGCCACTTTCTCAATGCCGTCTGCACCCATATTGCAGATATTGATTACGAGACGATCATCACCTATAACGGCGGCTACGACGACATGGTCCTGCAGAAGACCAGCGTCCGCACCCGAATCGAAAGCCAGAACGAGCAGCGCGAAAAGAAGATCGCCCAGTTGAATGACTTCATTGCGCGCTTCTCCGCCGGTACACGGTCCAGCCAGGTCAATTCGCGTAAGAAAGAAGTCGAACGTCTAGCAACTAGCGAGCTTGCCCGCTCCAACATCGCGCGCCCCTTTATCCGCTTCGATATGCTCCGGCCCTCCGGTAAAACCGTTGTTGAGTTTGAGCATGTCAACAAGAGCTACCCCCAGAAGGATGGCAAGGTAGAGCATGTCATCGATAACTTCTCCGCCTCCGTCAATCGCGGCGACAAAGTAATCCTGATGGGCCGCAATGGCCAGGGCAAAACCACCTTGCTCAAGGCACTGCTTGCCAACGGACCCGGCATCGAAGAGACCGATGTTTCCATCGACTCAGGCTCCGTCAAATGGGGTCACGAGGTGCAGATCGGATACTTCGCCCAGGACCACAAGCGTTCCATTCAACTTGGTATGACGGCCTCTGACTGGCTCCATCAGTTCGACCCGGCGGCGACCAAAGAAGACATCCGCGGCATTCTCGGACAAATGCTCTTCAAGGGTGAAGAAGGCCTCAAGAAGACCGATGCCCTCTCCGGAGGCGAAGCCGCCCGTCTACTCTTCTGCAAGATCATGTTGCAGAAGCCCAATGTTCTCGTCCTCGACGAGCCCACCAACCACCTTGACCTCGAGAGCATCAACGCCCTCAACCAGGCCATCCAGAAGTACGAAGGCACCGTGTTTCTCGTCACCCATGACCAGGAATTGATTGAAGAAGCCGGCACCCGTATCTGGCACTTCGAAGGCGGCCCGAAGAACTTCCACATCACCGACCACAAGGGCCCGTATGAAGAGTACGAGCAGCAGCTTGCGCTGACCGCGAAGTAGCTTCCCCGCAACAACGTGTCCTTTCACTTATGCGATTGCGGAACAGCCCCTAAGGCTGCTTCGCAATCGCATAATCCAAGGTGTACGAGTGCTTCCCCTCCCCAATAATGATGTTCATCTTCCCGCTGATCCCCACCAATTCACCCGTTCCCGAATCCGGCACCACAATTACATTCAATTCCGGTACCCCGCGGTTCATTGTCGCGTTATGCTGCAGCACGAAGCTCCCGCTCTTTCCCTTCAGCTTCCCCGTCACGCGCTCCATCGCCACATATCCCGCCGAGCCCTTGACCTCGCTCATCGCGGCCAGCATCTCGCCCTTGCTCGTGGCCTCCAGATCGCCATGGAACTTCTTGTCGATCGACATCCTGCCCACCTTTGACTCCTCCGCCGGTTGATTATCCGCCTTCTGCGGCGTCACTACGACGTCAAACGTGCCCTCTGCATGCTCCATACGCATCTCCTTTTCAGCCTTGGCCGGCACTTGAATCGCTGCTTCTTGCTCCAGCCTGGCAGCCTTCGCAGGCGGCCAGGCCGCGATAAGAACCATAGCTATCGCCACCCCGACCGTGTTGCGTCGGATCAAACTTCTCACACCCAGTGAATTCATAATTGCCAGCATACATCCGGCCCCTCTGACAATTCACTGAAGGGAGTGGGATACTGGAAAGAGACAATTATGCCCTCCACTGAGCCCATAGAATCGCGCGGAAAGAATGTACTGGGCCAGCCTCTGGTCACCTGCGGTTGTGACCCCATGACTGGCTTCTACCGTAACGGATGCTGCGAGACCGGACCCGACGACCTCGGCGTCCACACCATCTGCTGCATCGTCGACGCAGCATTCCTGCAGGCTTCGCAGGCACTCGGCAACGACCTATCTACGCCCATGCCGCAATATGGATTCCCTGGCCTCAAGCCCGGCGATCGCTGGTGCGTCTGCGCCGCACGCTGGCTGCAGGCGCAGCGAGCCGGCGCCGGATGTCCCGTTGTCCTTGACGCCACGCACGAGAACACGCTCAAGATCGTTCCCTTCGATCTCCTCATCCAGTTCGCCATCATTCCCGACCAGTTGCATTAGCCTGTTTTAGGCTTCCCGCTGGAACGCCCGCCGCTAAACCAGAATGCGGGCTCATCCCTGTGCAATCGATTAAAAGAGTGACGACTAAAAGCGTTTTCCGCTTGACTTGACGGCAGCGCTGCTTGACTCTAAGGCTGACCACACCCTTCTCACTCGACACTCATAGAGCGTCCCGTACGTTCAGTCTCATCACGACGGTAACGCCACACAAATAAAGTCGAGACGACGTTCACCAGCCGGCCCCTGGTGCCGGCTCCTGATGTATGGAGTCCTGCCATGAAATTTTCACGCAAATCCTATCTCCTCCTTGCCACCGGCCTCATAGCCGTCTTCGCAGTCTTTTCGGCCGGCGCGCAGACTGCCGCCCTCGGCAACATCGCAGGTGTCGTCCGCGATAGCTCCGGCGCAGTCGTTCCCGGTGTCAGCGTAACCATCACGGACACCCTGACTGGCGCATCCCGCACTATCACCACCGACTCTGAAGGCCACTACGCCGCGACCTTCCTGCAGCCCGGCATCTATGAAGTCATTCTCGGTGGTGGCTCCTTCGGCAAAGTCGATCAGAAAAATGTTTCCGTGACCGTAGGCGACACCCGCACCGTGGACGCGACGCTGCCCGCCGCTACCGTCTCGACCGAAGTCGTCGTCACCAGCGAAGCCCCCCTGCTCGATACAGAAAAGATAGCTTCCTCCCAGACCGTCTCTGAAGAACTCGTGTCGAACCTTCCGGTCAACGGTCGACGTTTCGACAACTTCGTATTGCTGACGCCCAACGTCATCCCCGATGGCAATACCGGCCTCATCAGCTTCCGCGGCATCTCCGGTATTTACAACTCCAATCTGGTGGATGGTGCCAACAACAACCAGGCCTTCTTCTCGGAAGCCCGCGGCCGTTCCATCGGCGCTCCCTATGTCTACCCGATCGACGCCATCAAAGAATTCTCCTCTGAGAGCGCAGGCTATTCCGCCGAGTTCGGCCAGGCTGCCGGCGGCATCATCAACGCCATCACCAAGTCAGGCGGCAACACCCCCCACGGTGATGTGTACGAGTACTACCGCACGCCAGGCTACAACGCCCTCGACCGCCAGACCAGAACCAAGCCCGTAAAGGTGCAGCACCAGTTCGGCGGCTCCATCGGCGGTCCCATCATCAAGGACAAACTCTTCTTCCACTTCACCTACGATGGCTTCCGCAAGATCACGCCCATCACTTACCTCAGCGGCTACAACGGAGTCATCAATGGGAACCTGCAGAACGTCAACGATCTGACCGGTCTCTGCGATCAAAGGACGACCAGCTTTCTGACCCGAGGAGGCGCGATCTACCCCAGCACCATCCCCGGTATCTCGCCTACTCAGTGCTCGGCCGCCACCACCTTCCTGCTGACCAAGCAGCTTGGCACTTACGGCCGCAACGTCAAGCAGGATGTCTACTTTCCCCGCCTTGACTACCAACTCACCCCCAGGACCCACCTCTCCGCCATCTTCCTCTTTGAGAACTTCCACCAGCCCAACGGCTATAACACTTCTACTACGGTGACCAGCGGCGGCGTCACCCAGAACGGCACCGCGGACTTCCACGAGCGCTTCCTCGTCGTCAACGCTGAGTCCGCCATCTCCGCCCGCGCTGCCAACGTAGTCCACTTCCAATGGTCGCGCGACCTGGAAACCGACACCACCAACAGCGGCGGCCCCGCAATAGGCCTCAGCGGCATCGCAGCCTACGGCGAAACCAACGCGC
>JAYVDT010000395.1:0-3943 GCA_043749265.1 Rhodanobacteraceae bacterium
TTCTTGGTCGCTCTCCAGCTGTCCTCCGCATAAAAGCCGTTCTGGAAGCGGACCTGATCGGCACCTGAGAAGTTAGAGAGTTGAGCATAATCCTGGGAGTTTGTGAGAAAGTCCGCGATACCCGATCCCGTGTTGCTAACACCGGGAAGACTCGTATACTTTCCATCGAACGCATACGATCCACGTGGAAACGTCGGCGCAAGCGTGTAGAAACGGATGTGTTGTATGCTCACCCCACCCTTCAGAGTGTGTTGCCCCTGCGTCTTTGTAACGTTATCAAGAATCTGAAACACATTTTCATACTCGTTGGCAGCATAAAACGCTGTTGCGCCAAAGCTAGAAAGCCCACCGATTGAGGTTGCTGGAAGACCGCCATTCAGGGGCGCGGTTGGGATACCACCGAGCCCGACCTGGGCTGCACTGTTTACATTTGCATTTGGCTGGGTGTCGCTGAAGTGTCCGTAGTTATACCCAAAGCGGAACTCATTGATGAGCGAGTCAGAGAAAGCGTGTGTCTCGCTTGCCATAAAGTTTTCGCCGAGAGCTTTTATATCTCCGTCACTTCCATATCCGCCACCGTCAAGAATCGGACCAAGCGGCGGGGGATAGTAGGCGAGATTGTTCGAATAGCTGAATCGGGCGTACGCCTGATCCTTTGGTGTGATGTTCCAGTCGGAGCGAACATCGAATTGAAAGACGTTATTTTTTACCTTCGATTGAAAGACATAATTGTTATATAGCAGGCCATTGTTGGCGTTAGGCAGCGGATAAAGCTTCAGGATGGACTGAGCCACTTTGTCGATCTGCTGCGGGCATAGGACATTGACTCTACCGTTGCAAGAAAGTGGCGTGGCCGGGTTGGCGCTCCCTGGCTGGTAAAGCTTAATAGGTTGCGATGCCCCAGTCAGCGAAGGATTAAGCAATTCGGAGAAATCGCCACCTCTTTCCAGCACTGATGGGACCGAAACACCGGTGTTGGGTTGAGCAAAGACGATCCGATTTACCTCCGTATCGACGAACAGGAATAGCTTGTTCTTGATGATCGGAAAACCCAGAGTGCCACCAAACTGATTCTGCCTGTATTCCGGAATTGAGGTCGCAGTGAAGTCGCGACTATCGAGGATGTCATTGCGGAAGTACTCCCAGAGATTCCCATGAATCTTATTGGTCCCCGACTTGATGCTGGCATTTATGACTGCGCCTGCCGAGTGTCCTAACTCTGCGTCGTAAGACCCTGTTTGTACCTTGAACTCGGCGAGTGCATCTGGCGGTGGACGGACAACGTAGCTCGCGCCGTTCAGGAAGTCGACAGCATTCGAATTGTTGTCGACTCCATCCAAAATGAAATTGTTCTGCTCAGCTCTTTGACCATTCGCGTTGAAGTCGCCGCCACCTTGTCCGCGTGAGCCGTTTGAGGCATCAACGCCGGCTGTTAGCTGCGCGATGAAGACATAGTTGCGTCCATTGAGAGGTGTGTCGTTGATCGTTTTGGCTGATACCACTTGGCCCGTAGAGGCATCGTCGGTTTGGAGCGTCGGCGGCTCAGTAGACACTTCAACTGTCTGGACAACGCCAGCGGGCTTCAATGCCCAGTTGAGAGTGAGACGCTGCTGGAGGTCAAGATGGATATTGTCCTGCTGGATGGATTGAAATCCCTTTGCTTCGACCAGCAGGCGGTAGTTGCCGATCTTGATAGGCGAGAAGCTATAGCTGCCCGCCCCGTTCACGGTCCGTTTCAGAGTGAGGTTCGTGTCCGCGCTGGTCAGTGTCACGGTGGCATTGGACACAACAGCGCCGGATGGATCCGTGACTTCCCCGGCGATAGCCGCTTGGTCAGCCTGTCCGAAAAGCCTGGCGGGTGTTCCCAGGGTGGCAAGCATAACCATGAGCGACACGACGTATAGGCTTTTGCGTTGGAACATTGAAACGAGGGACATGGTTTCCTCTTCTTCTGGCGTTGAAGCTCTGACCTGATCAGCTCACTTTGATTCAAAGGCTTTGCGGGTACGTTACCGTACTTCAATGACCGGACGTTATCCTCACGGGCTAACACCTGTCAACAGAAATGTTTAGCCCGCAGACGGAAAGAGGAGAATTCCGCGTCCTCCCAGATTAGGAGACGAGAAAAAAACCGTATAAACAAGAGTTTTGGCCCAAGATCTTCAAACCGTTTAGAGAACGCTGGATGAAACGCATCAAGAAAGTTCAATCAGGACGGGATGAGGATAGGTTGTTTCGGGCCAGGATTGACCTGGGCTCGATAGATGGGTAGCTTACCGATATTAGTTTCCTCGTCAATCCAGGACTCGTGACATGAGGCTGTCTTGAATTCAGGCCCTTCCGGAGATTCTGCACACGAAATGCTTCCGTCCAGCTTGAAAGTATTCATAAGTCACAAATACGCGGCCTTCACGACCGTTCGCTTGGGGCTAACCTTTCTCTTTCCTCGTCAACAATTCTGGATGATTTACAGGCACAGCGAGCGATCCTCATCGATGTAGACGATTCGCAACAATCCTTTGAGGTTTGGGGCCAACGTCCGCTCGGTCCAAGATCGGGCTGTGGTGTCTGGAAAGCTCGAAATCCTAGACATCACAAACCACCAGGACCTTGAAAACTGCCTGCCGAGTCCACGGGCTAGTGCACCCGTCACGGGACCAGAGTAGTCTTCAGATTGTCAAACTGGACTCGATTCCAGCTACTGCCGATACCAAAGAGTCCGTGGCTATGACTTGCGTCCTGAACCGATGCGAGTTGAACGCCGTCCAGTCGCGCGGAGATGCGTTGCCCACGCATCACAAGATTGAAGCGATGCCAACTGGACGAAGAGAGCTTGACTGTACCGCTGGCAAGAGTAATCGTGGGTTTTTTATAGGCCGAGGATAAGAGCTTCCAATCACCTGCTTCTCCGACTGTCAGGACATACGCGCTGGGCAGCAGAGCAGCGCTATCAAGGAAGACATCTGCAGAGTCGATCCGTCCCATAATTGCAGCCGTGCCCCTATCGAGATGAAAGTCGCTAGCGACTTCATAGTCCTCTGCTTTCAGGCTTCCCGCTAGTGTGAAGGGATCGGGCAGCGGGCCCCATGGTGTGGGCTTCTCGGTAATCATCTGCTCTAAACATCTGCCCTGCCGACCTTTGCAGGGGTGTACTTCGAAGGCCCCATCCTGATCGGCCAAATAGCGGGGCGCACGATTAAGAGGGGTTCTTTCGAAATTCTCGGAGTAGCTGTTGGGGAACTCGGCAGCTGGCGGGGGTTTGGCTGCTCCTCTTCCCTGGCCGGTTGTCGTCGTTAGTGTGTAGAGAGAGTTCGGATCAAATGTGTAGGAGAATGCTCCGTCTTTTATCTTAGCGTCGTCGACATGTTCAAAGATCTTTTGGTCGTTGGTCTCCCAAATATGAACGATGTTTCCGGGAAGACCGCTCGCAATTTTGAAAGAAGCTTTTAGTGGCGATTGCGCACCGATAGTTTCAAGAACGATGCTCCACTGTTGAGCGTCAGGAGACCTCAAAGTGACATAGCTGCCCTTCTCCGGAAGCACCCCCGAAGAGCGGTCTAGATACTGCCATCCTGGCTTGGTGAACTGCGTCGTGTGAGCAGTGGCCCAGATAGTTCCCTGCACCTGGTAATGACCCGACCACGGCGTGTTGGCATACATCAATCCCGAATTGGGAGCGGCGAGAAGATCGTAGTAAGACGTAACCGGACTCCAGATTTCGGTCGCGGTCAGACCGCCTTCCAGATAATTCTGGTTATAAAGATGTGCGAGGATGCGCCCGCCGATAGGCCATTCCCTGGAGACATATGGACCACTTCCGTTGTTCGGTTGATCCTCGCTGGACCACAACGGCTTGCCTGAAGCGCGTGCCGACGCAGTCGTGGTGACCCTGCCCTTTTCCAGAGGGTAATGCACACCAATGACGTCGATGATCTCTCCGAGC
>JAYVDT010000396.1:0-3934 GCA_043749265.1 Rhodanobacteraceae bacterium
ATGGGACTCCAGGCAATTCGCGTGGCGGTCCTCGCGACGATCTGCGGCATCTGGTTCTGGGCCCTGAAGCAGTGCGGAGCCTTCGCCGTTACCGGACCACTGAATCGCCATGAAGATCCAAACCTCGTCCTTTACTGCGGGATGGTCATCGTGCTCTCGCTCGGGATGTTCACGGCGTGGGCGTTCGTTAGCTGGATACTCTCCATTGCGCCCCTGCTGGCCATGCTCAGAAACCTTGGAGTCACCGCGAGCATGCGCGCGGCAACCCAACTTGGCCTGCTCAAAGGCAAGCTCGTCGAAATCAACCTCGTTCTGTCCATTGTGAAGGTCGCGCTGATCGTCCTCGCCATGGTCTTCTCCGCCACGCCGCTGCCCTTCGAGGCCGTTACGACACCCGGCTTTCTGGCCTGGTGGTGGGCGGGTGTAAGCGTCCTTTACGTCCTCTGGTCAGACTTCTTCCACGTCGCGCGCATTATGGGTTATCTGACCCTCTGGCGGACGTTCGAAGATGACGGAAAAGGTGCAATTTAGTCCTGCAACTGCAGACAATTGTGCATCCTAAACGTCGTATAGCCTGAGTTTTTGGAGGAAGCCCATGTCTTTTGCCCTGTACGCCCTTGGTTACGTCATCGTGATCGGCGGAGTCGCTTATATGGCTCACCTGATGCATCTTCCCCAGCACTGGATCGTGGCCATCGTCATCATCCTGCTCGGCGTTGGGATTGTGACCGGCGTAACGAACACGCGGCAGAAAGATCCCGGCTAAGTCCGGACGTTTAGACTGTTGAGGTGGATACCTCAACGATCGTCATTCTGGATTTTGGCTCTCAGTACACGCAACTGATTGCGCGCCGCATTCGCGAGTTCAACGTTTTTTCCGTGGTCCTACCCTGCACGGTCCCACTTGAACGGTTACGTGCGCTTTCACCTGCGGGCGTCATACTCTCCGGCGGTCCATGCTCCGTCTACGACGCGGACTCGCCAGCCGCAGACCCCGCGGTGCTCGCCATGGGCGTTCCCGTGCTCGGAATCTGCTACGGTCTGCAATTCATCGCGCACCATCTCGGCGGCCGCGTAGAGAGCGCTGCCAGCCGCGAATACGGCCACGCCGAAGTGTCGATCATCAAGGAGACCCCGCTCTTCGCAGGACTCCCCGCCACGCTCGACGTCTGGATGTCCCACGGCGATCACGCGGCAGTCCTGCCCGTTGGTTTTGAACTCATCGCCGAGACAGCAAACGCCGTCGCCGGCATCGCCAATGAAGAGAAGCGCATCTGGGCTGTCCAGTTTCATCCGGAAGTTGCCCACACTCGCAACGGCACAGAACTGCTGCGAAACTTTGTACTCGATATCTGCGGAGCCAAAGCCAACTGGACCCCCGAACACTTCATCCAGACCACAGTTGAACGCGTCCGCGCCCAGGTCGGCGATGGCCACGCCATCTGCGGCCTCAGCGGCGGCGTCGACTCGTCGGTCGCGGCCGTCCTCGTCGCCAAAGCCATCGGCGACCGCCTGACCTGCATCTTCGTCAACAACGGCGTCTTGCGCAAAGACGAGTTCGCCAAGGTCCAAAAGACCATGCGCGAGCAACTCGGCCTCAACGTCGTAGCCGTCGACTCCTCTGCGCGGTTTCTCACCAAGCTCGCCGGTGTCACCGATCCCGAGACCAAGCGCAAAGTCATCGGCAATGAGTTCATCTCGGTCTTCGACGATGAAGCAAAAAAAATCTTTGAGGCCGAAAAGCACGTCGGCGAAGAGGTCGCATGGCTCGTCCAGGGCACGCTCTACCCCGACGTCATTGAAAGCTCCAGCGTCAAAGGCCCTTCGCAGACCATCAAAAGCCACCACAATGTAGGCGGCCTCCCCGCTGACATGAAGCTCAAGCTTATTGAGCCTCTACGCGACCTCTTCAAGGATGAAGTCCGCCGTATCGGCCGCGACCTCGGCATGCCCGACGAGATCATTGACCGCCAGCCCTTCCCCGGTCCCGGCTTGGCCGTTCGCATCCTCGGGGAGGTCACGTCGGAGCGCGTTGCCGTCCTGCAGGAAGCCGACGCCATCGTCGTCGAAGAGATCAAGGCCGCCGGCCTGTACAAGCAAATCTGGCAGAGCTTCGCGGTCTTGCTTCCAGTCAAGTCCGTCGGAGTCATGGGCGACCAGCGCACCTACGCCGAAACCTGCGTCGTGCGCGCCGTCAACAGCGAGGATGGTATGACCGCCGACTGGACCCCGCTCCCCTACGACTTACTGCGCAAGATCTCGTCACGCATCGTCAGCGAGGTTCGCGGCATCAACCGCGTCGTCTACGACATCACAAGCAAGCCCCCCGGCACCATCGAGTGGGAGTAAGGAAGACGCGGGATTTATAGAATGGAAGAGTCGCTGCGGCGTGTAACGCGGTGTGGACCGGGCGCAGTCTAGCGCGCGGTTCCTGCCTTCATGGCTCTGCCTCGGGTGGCACTCGTCTGCAGGACGACCCGCGTATCCTTCGGGAACGTAACTTCTTTGCCCTTTGCGAAGATGCGCTGGTAGATGCTTAGCGCGGCCCCGTAGAAACCAATACCCGCTGCGATATTGGGTTGCCCGGCAGCCGTTCCGATGATGAACCCAATCGCACCCAGAGAGTTTGAGGCAACAGCATTCTTCCCCAACATGTTGTCCTGGCCGTGATTCCGATCAAGCGGACGCGCCGCAAGCTGTAACAGGATTAGTGGAATCAACAACTTATCCTGCGGCTTCGGCTTTACGTTGCCTTCGCTATCCATGGCAAGCTGCGCGGCGGTTGAGCTATTAGCCCCCTTCAGCGCGACACGAACGTTTTGAGCCTCTTCACCCGGACGCTTCAACTCGCGGAACGTAAAGCGAAGCTCTCCGGCACGACTGAATTTGCGCGAAGGTCTGGCTGACGTTACCGAACCGGTCAGTACAGAATTCTGCGGAATCTCAATGGAACCATCCTCATTCAGAATCGGCTTGGCCACCGTCGCTTGAATTGCCTGCCCCGCCTTACTCGTCTCGGAACTTATCGGCGTGTCCAGGTAAGCCTGCAGAATCCACGTCGGGAACTCCTCCGTACCAGGTGGCGGCAAGACTGAGGCTTCTGCACTCGTGGACGCGGCAAAGCTGGCAGGCTCTACCGTCTCGACCGTCCATGCCGTCTCTTTCGCGATGCGCTCCGGATGATACGGAAGTTGGCTGTAAACAAACTGCATAAAGCGATCGCCTTTGTCCGGGCCGGTGACCATTTTTAGACGATCCTTGCCGGCCTGCAACAGGTCCTCAACACGCTGATGCAGAAACCCGCCCTTGCGCGGTGGAGGTGCCACCAGCTTGTAGACGGGCGCGCCATCTGTCGCAGTATCCGTTACGATCGGCACCCGCACGCCAGACGGCAGGACGACCGTATCGAAGCGAACCACCGGTGTATGGAACGGCGTGAAGTCGAAGTGCAGCCGACCATTTACGCGCCGCCGATGATCCGGCGACAGCGACACAATCAATCCGGTCACGATAGTCTTCGCAGGCAACACGAGTTGATCATCGGCGTAAACCGGGTAGAGCAATTCCGCGCGAATCGGAGCGCCAACACGCATCGGAAGCTTCGTCGGACTGCTCACAGGCAACTGCGTCCCCGGCGGAACGATGATGGGGGTCGACTGGGCAAAAGCAGCTGCACGGATGAGAGTGATCGTCAGAAGTGCCTTGCTGCTTATCATGTATGCAAGGTAGACGAAGGTTAGAGTTGTTTAGGTTCGTTCTGAAAAAACTTTGAAAAAAAAGAAGCGCTGCGGGACTTCGCAGCGCTTCACGGTTACATCAGAAGTGCAGGGCTACCCCAGCTCTTCCAGGCTTTTCGCCCCATACTTCAAATGCCACGGGCTCGCAGCCTTCAGCGCTTTGTTTACATTGCCTATGTTTTCAACACCAACCGTCT
>JAYVDT010000397.1:0-3933 GCA_043749265.1 Rhodanobacteraceae bacterium
ATCTCCGGATGGGTCTACGACATTGCTCACGGCCAGGTAAGCATTTGCGACAAGGAGGAACGAATCTTTGTCCCGGTATCGGAGGAGGATACGCCCTCCTCAAGCAGGGAGCGGGTCTTAAATGCAGCAGTCGGGGATGCAGCAGGCGGGGATTCAGCAGGCGGGGACGCGTTCAAATCAGAATCGTTTGAGCGAGACGAATCTACCCACGCGTAGTGCGGCTCTCGATTAACGCTTTGGGTGATAATCGGGAGCCGCTTAGAAGAATCGAGGGGACCTTTAGTAAACGACGGGCTTTTGCTGGCTGGTCGCGTCCGATCCATGCTGCTTGACCATCTTGTTATAGAGACCGAGGATAAGGAACGGCGCAACCCACTGACCCACAAATAAAGCTTCGTTCTCTTTCTTGGAGATCTTGAATGCTACCGATCCCAGGATGGATGCTATTGCGGCGCCGAGGAAGATGCAGGAAGGCACCTGGCTTGTAACTTTTTCAATGGCCGCCGTCACTTGGTCTTCCTGTGCTTCGCCCGGTGCTACACGGTAATCAGTCATAAGAACGCTCCCTCGGCGGTTTAACCGCTGTCAACACAGAGAGATGCAAAAAATAAGCCTGGTGGTCGCGGATAAGAGGTTCGTATTTAAAGTTTTTGTGGGACGAAACAAACGTCATCATCTTTTTTATTTATCCCGATATTTGTTGGTGTCATGGATGTGTCTGCTTCCATAAATCTTGGATGTAGTCGACGGCACAGCAGCGGCTGTCAACATGACTGACAGAACGCTTGTATCTGCCATCCATCCAGGCAGGTCATCGCGGAAGGCAACTACCAGCCTTCGTCCGGTGTGCGCTCCCACTGGAGATCCTTTTGGACGGGGTCAGGCTAGTCCTGATCCCGTGGAAAGCAACGAGTGCAAGGTTACGTCTTCGAGAAAGCTGATCTCAAGCCGGAGGGACAGAATCTGATTTGCTTGAGCGATGCGCGGCAGGTGCCGGCGACAAGTGCAAAGGTCCGTCAGCGTGGAGTGCGTGTCGCGGGTTAGTTCAACGCCGGAAGAAACCAGCGAGCTATAAAGTTCGAGAATGCTGTGCAACTGGATTTCGAGCCGGAATTCCATTGCTGTGGCAGAAAGAGTCTTGCGTTCCAGCACCCACCCTCCGCAAAGCGTGAAGGCGGAGGTAAGGGCAGGGAGCAGACCCTGGCGCTCCTGATAGCTGAAGCACTGGAGATCGAGTGTGTTCATGGATGGATGTCTCCGCGGCCTGAGCGTTCACCGTCAGTTTGCTTATCGGAGTGCGGCCGGACTGCCACGATGACGTCTCTGCGCCGCGAAGAACAACAGTCACGTGACCTGCGGAGATGGGATGATGGACGCAGAGGTGCTGCATGCTCGTGGGGCTGGGAACGGATCTGGCGGAGATTTCACGCGTCGCGCGCAGCATCCAACGGTTTGGAGATCGGTTTCTCGAGCGCATCTACACCCCGGGCGAGATTGAATACTGCATGCGAAAGAAGGGCTTCGCGGAGAGCTTCGCCGCGCGGTTTGCGGCCAAAGAGGCTGGCGCCAAGGCGCTCGGAACAGGCATAAGCCGCGGGGTGAGCTGGCAG
Source organism: Rhodanobacteraceae bacterium (assembly GCA_043749265.1). Lineage (GTDB taxonomy): Bacteria > Acidobacteriota > Terriglobia > Terriglobales > Acidobacteriaceae > Edaphobacter. The sequence goes on from JAYVDT010000397.1 coordinate 1,611, forward strand.
GAGTTTGAGGTGCTGCGCGCGCCGAGCGGCAAACCATCGCTCCATCTATCCGGTCGCGCGGCGGAACTGGCAGCAGAGTTGGGCGTGATGCGAGTAGCGCTCAGCCTGACCCATTCACGCGAGTTCGCCATGGCGGTGGTCATTTTGGAGGACGGCAAAACCGGTTAGCTGGCGGCTCGTATCACTTTGATATCAATGCTTTTTGAAACTCCGACGGTGTTTTCTGCATCCATTCGGAGAAGCCCTAAAGTCTATGCTTCAGCGTCGCGGCCGCCGGACCTTCTCGGCCGAGGCTGATGTATTCTCGGAAACAAGGGCTTTAACGCAAGGATTCAAGGAGAGCTATGCCCAGTCAGCAGGAGGTTAGATGGTCACAACTGAAAGTGGGCCTCATCGTTTTAGTTGCGTCCGTAATCCTGGTGACCCTGCTCTTCCTGATGACCAGCAATTCGGGACTTGGCATCCTGTCCAAGAAGATCACTGTCACGACCTACTTTGAAAATGCTGCCGGCATTAAAGAGGGAGGGGCCGTCAACCTGCAGGGTGTAACGATTGGCTCGGTCAAAAGCGTCACGGTCACGACCGATCCGGCACGCAAACTGACCCCGGTCCAGGTTGTGATGAAGCTGGACTCGAAGTATCAAAGCAGCTTGAAGGAAGACTCCAAGGCCGCGCTCACCACAGTCGGGGTGCTCGGCGACACCGTCGTCGACATCAACAGTCAGATCGCTACTGGTCCCCCGCTCAAAGACGGCGATGAACTCCACACGCTTGAAACGCCAAGCATCACGGACGTCGTCAAGGCCGGCCAAGGCACGATCGAGCAACTTAACGTCATCCTTGCGAAGATGAACACGATCGTAGATAACCTGCAGGGGGGCAAGGGGTCGATCGGGCAACTCATCAACAATCCCGACCTATACAACAAGGCTAACGCCACGGTCGACGAACTGCATACTCTGGAAGTTAATCTCAACAACGGTCGCGGTTCCGTCGGCAAACTGATGACGGACGACACCATGTACAACCGGCTCAACTCCGCTGCCGAAAAGCTTGATCGTATCGCCACTTCGCTCGACAGCGGAAAGGGGTCTGCCGGCAAGTTGCTCAAGGATGAGACCCTCTACAACAACCTGAATGCGACGCTAACCAAGGCGAACTCCCTGCTTGCCGACGTGCAGAACGGCAAGGGCGCCGCCGGTATGCTGATCAGCGATCCGAAGTTCGCCCAGCAATTGCGTGACACGCTTGGCGAGGTCCACGCCATCGTAACGAACGTGAACGCGGGCAAGGGAACGCTGGGCAAACTCACCACGGATGACGAGGCTTACACCAATCTGAACAAGATGCTGACCGAGAGTACCCTTCTGGTCAGCACCATCCGCAAAGACCCCAAGAAGTATCTGCAGATCCAGTTGAAGATCTTCTAGACCCTACCCAAAGCGAAGCTCCAAAAGCTGAGTGGTTCACAGATGGCCTTGCCTGTGAACCACTAGGCTTTTCTACGTCTACGAAAACTTTCTTGAGACCTGGGGGTGGACTGCTCCGTCTCCAGTGCATCGCTGAAAACTGTCTCCCCGGCGGCCTTCTTTGTTTGCAGTCAGGCTGAAAGGGAGTAACCTCGATCGCAACCCAGTCTTACCATTTTCAAACTGCGTCTCTTCAGGAGTTCCATGCGTATTCAGAACATCGCTTCAGTGTTATTTCTTACCGGCGGCTTGCTGGCCAGCCCAGCCCTGGCCCAGAATTTCACATCAGACACAGACGCGGGCCCGACCGCAGTCCCCAAAAAGCCCATCAGTTTTGACCTGACGGCAATCGACAAGACCGCGGACCCCTGCACCGACTTCTACCAGTACGCCTGCGGAACCTGGAACAAGAACAACCCGATTCCTGCAACCGAGCGTGGTTGGGGCCGCTTCAATGAGCTGGCCGAACGCAATAACTATCTCCTCTACCAGGAACTTCAGGCCGCTTCCACCGCGCCCAAGTCACCGCTTCAGGTCAAGTATGGCAACTACTTTGCCGCCTGTATGAACACCAAGCTCACCGATGACCTCGGCGCCAAACCGATCCAGCCGCAACTGGCCGAGATTGCCGCCCTGCAGGACAAGAAAAAGATCGCCCAGCTTGATGTAGCGATCGGGAATCAGTACGGGCGCGGCTTCCTCTTCGGCGTAGGCGTCGGACAGGACCAGAAGGACGCCACCAAGCAGATCCTGCAGACCGGCCAGGGCGGCCTCTCGCTCCCAGACCGCGACTACTACATCAAGGACGATGAACGCAGCGCGCTCATCCGCAAGCAGTATGTCGAACACGTTAC
>JAYVDT010000398.1:0-3931 GCA_043749265.1 Rhodanobacteraceae bacterium
GCCATCGCTGATGAAACCAGCCTTGCCGTCCGGCGAGATGACGATGCCATGGGCGCGGGTGAGACCGGCGACGGTGCCGAGGGTCTTGCCCGTCTGGAGATCGACTACATCTAATTTCACGCCATGTGTGATGTAGAGACGATGCGCGTTGGAGTCGACGGAGAGGTAGTCCCATCCGCCTTCGCCCGCGACACTCCACCTGGCCTCAACGTGGAACGGCTTTTCCGCCCATGCAGGAGCAGAGATCGTCGTCAGAGCCACTGCCAGTGCGGCGGTGGTTTGCATCATGTGCTTCATTATCTGGTTCATCATCTGATTCATCCGTATCCTCATGGTCGCAGCTTTAATCCCCATAAGCTTAAGTATCACAGGTACAGATTAAGTCGACCTTAAGGCGACTTATTGAGTTTCGCAGACAACATATGGTCGGTTGCGAAGTCTGCTGGCAGCGTCGGCAGCGAAGCTCGCCAAGATCGGAGTCAAAACGGCCGCCGATCTCGCCGCCCTCGACCCGGACAATGCGCAGGCGCTAATGACGGTGAGGGGAAGCCGCACGGTCTACGCGATGAGCGGGATCTCCTGCATGCCGCTGGAGATGATGGGGCCTACCGGGAATGGAATTGCCGTCACGCGCAGCTTCGGGGCTTCGGTGACGTCCTGGCGGGAGATGCGCGAGGCCGTCGCGAGCTACGCCACGCGAGGAGTGGAAGAGATGCGCCGGTACAAGGTCGCTACCGAAAACATCTTCGTCTTCATGCACACCAGTAGCTTCAACAATGACCTATTCGCACATGCTGCCACATGACCGGGAGCAACTGGGGTTCGCGCAACAAATTGCGGGCGTCCTGTGGAATCATCTCCAGATGCTGGGTGCGCTCGGGCTTGGGTCGATTGTCCAGTTGTTCGCTATGCGCCCGAAGAATGGGGCATTGATTGTGTCTGCGCTCAGCGCTCCGTGGCTGCTGTCGACGCTGGCGATGCGGACGCATGTGGCCGTTCACGAGTTTGAACTGCTGATCGCTGCCCCAGTCACGGCGCTGGCTCTGGCGTGGCTGGCTACGGCTGGTCTTCGCGTCTTCCCTTCTCGACTTGCGGTTGTTAAGACGGGAGGGATCTGCATCCTTGCCCTGGTTCAGTTGGCTGTGCTGCCAGCACTCAGACCAACGGGCCATGCCGATTTCAGCTCCGACCAACTCATTCGCTACGAGTTGGAGACTAAGAACTCCACTCAGCCCGGATCAATCGTCATGGCTCCTTTTGAGTCCTCCGTGCCGATCTTCTATCCAGAGCGTCATATCGTCAGGGGCATCAGCCGAGACACAGCGCTTTCTGTCGCGCTTCCAAAGATACGAAGCGAGTTTCGTGACTCGACAATTTATCTGGCAATACCGCCGTCTCTCGCAGGCCGGTTCACACGCAACGGTTGTGAAGTTGAGTGAGGATGCGATGGTCGCCAAGCTGGATCTTCGTTGAGAAGCCGTTGATGCTGACACCATCGAGCCGGTGCTTGTTTTTCTGAGGACGGTCGCCGACAACACTCAACCAGTTGCCGAGACCCGCGGTTGTGAGATTGGGCTTCGCCAATCGAAACCAAGTGCTCGAACTGACTCGTTTTGACGGTTCCCCAAAAGGAAACGAGGCCCCAGGTGGAGCCCCGTTTCTAGACAAATCCACTTCTAATGCGGCGTTACACTCCCCGGGCCAACAGGCTTTGCATTCGGCTTCGGCTTGGTGTTCGCAAGCACGGCCGTTGCATCACCAGGCGACACGTAGTGCAGAAGTTGATCAACGATGCCCGGCGTCTTCGGTGATCCGGTGCCCGTCGCTGCGTCCCAGCCAATGCCAGCATTGAAGCCAGTGATGTCGACCGGATTCCCGTTGACGTCGAACTGCAGCGACGAATTGGTGCCGACGGTAATATCGTGGAACGAGGCCTCATACGCGTTATGCGCCTCGGCGATATGGTAGATAGCCGCGTTCAGGAATCCCAGGCTCGTTCCCGCCTTTTGATTCGCAATCGTCGTGATGGCAGCCCACTGCGGAGCCCCGGCGCTGGTGCCGCCGAACGGATAAAAGCCGTTAGGAATTCCCGGAATTGCCAGGTACGTCAGCACGCCGTGCTCTACCGCCCCGCTATAGGACACATCGGGTACCGCCCGCTGCTTCCCACCATGCAGAACGCCCTTCTGGTAAGGCGGCTCGTCGAATACAACACTGAATCCACCGCCGCCTGAAAGCGTGCCGTAACCGAAGATGTTTCCATAGTCGCCATACGGAAGCCCCTCGTTCCACGCCTTCTCGCTCAGATAGGTTCCGGGTGCCGCATGTGTAGTGGGATCGCAGCCACGCGAAGTCAGGCAGTATTTCGCCACCGTCAACTCGGTGCCGCCCACGCCCATCACCAGCGGATCGCTGGCCGGCGAGGAGACCGCCTTCACCCACGAGTTGCCGTCGCAGGTATTCAGTGCCGCCCCCTGATCGGCGGACGAGGCGATCAGCGTGATGTGCTTCGCCGTCGCAGTCGCAAATGCCTTATGATATGCAGCCATGTTTTCCGTGGAGAGGCAGCTCTCGTTTTCGCCGAAGCTCATGGAGATCACGTTGCCGAGGTTGTGATCGACCGCATAATTCAACGCCGATTCGATATCGGAGTCATCATTGCTCTTTGCCAGGACGAGCACAATTTTGGCGCCCGGGGCAATCGCATGCGCCCATTCAACGTCAAGACTGATCTCCTCAGCCCAACCAACCATGTTGTTATCGTTTGGGTTGAACGGCGTCAGCCCATCGGGCGCAACCTGGCTCAACTGGATGGCCGGCAATCCGTAGAAGGTATCGAATGTAGCCAGTTGTGCCACGAGATTAGGATGCTGGAACGCATCCACGATCACGATGGTCTGTCCGCTGCCGTTGTATCCCTGTGCAATCAGCGAGTCCACCTGGTACGCATGGCGCATCTCGTACGGATCAAGGCAGTTCGCCGCGGAGACGCCCGCCACTTGGCAGCCGAAAAGCCCGTACTGCGCACCCTCCGTGGGCGTTTGATCCCCACTCGGAACCGCCTGCGGTCCGCGAGTTAGAAACCTCTGCATCTTACGGCCAGGCTCTGCAGCCAACGCAGGATGCGCGAGCACACCTAATCCCATAACCGAAAGCGCTAGCACGCTAACGGCCCGCTGGAACTTAGGCGTGCGATTCGAGGTTGGACTTTGTGCAGAGAGTTGAAACGCACTCGTCAAAGCAGCAGCTACCTTTCCAACAGTAGCCTGCATCAGTGTTCTGGATTGCATGTTGGTCTCCCATCTATCTAAATCTCGGAGGCGGAGTCGGCTCTACAGAAGCGGTCGAATCGCTCCCGCTGAAATCGGACATTAATTGTTTTGGAGACCAGGAACTGATATCCGGATAAACCTGAGGCCACGACGACCATTAGGCGGCTAGCAAAAGCTAGTGCCGATTATGATCACGAATATCATTCAAGTCAATATCCAATTATTTCTACGCTCCATCGGTTCAAGAACAAATTGCCTTTGGTCGGTCTTAGGGTCGGAACTGCAATTTAGTAACTTGTTAGTAATCACTGAATGGTGTGATGGGGACGAGATCACTCTTAGGGAATCCCTGGAAACAACCTGACGCCAGCCTAGCGCCCACAAACAGGACGAATCGGTGCTGGATATCAGCGGCTCTGAGACGAATTGATTGCGAGAGACTGCATAGAGTCCAGAATGCCGACCAGGTCTCTTTGTTTTGCGGTGTCGCGGAAGCAGCCTATTTTCCGAGTCAACTGTACGAGCTTGCGCAATTTTCATTCGCGAAAAGCGTGTTTACAGATTTCGGAAAAATGGAATTGAAGCCGTCCACGCCGCGTTTGGCAGCGCACTTGTCCAAGCGAAATGGAGTGCCGCTCCGCGAGATGTTTTCATTGCGC
>JAYVDT010000399.1:0-3923 GCA_043749265.1 Rhodanobacteraceae bacterium
CTTCCTCATCACCGCCAGCATAATGAGCAAGAAGCTCGCCGAATCTCTCAATGCCTTGGTTCTCGACGTAAAAACCGGCTCCGGCGCCTTCATGAAGAAGTACGAAGACGCTCGCTTCCTCGCCAACCTCATGGTCCAGACCGGCGAAGCCTCCGGGACCCGAACGGTCGCCCTCCTCACCCAGATGGATCAACCCCTCGGACGCTACGCCGGCAACTGGCTGGAGGTCCTGGAGTGCGTGGACATCATGCAGGGCGTCCGCCACCCCCTCTCGGCCGACCTCATCGAAGTCACAAACATTCTCTCCGGCTGGATGCTCCATCTCGCCGGCCACGCCGAATCCCCCGAAGCCGGCGCCCTCCTCGCCGATAACTACATGACCTCCGGAGCGGCGTACAAATCCTGGCTCCAGATCATCGCAGCCCAGGGCGGCGACACCGCCATCTTCGACCATCCCAAAGTCTTCCACAAACCCCAAGCCACCCGCATCCTCACCGCCGAATGCAGCGGTTATCTTTCGGCGATGGACTGTACCGAAGTGGGCTGGGCCGTCCAGCGTCTAGGCGCCGGCCGCGCCAAACCCGGCGATCCCGTAAGCGCCCACGCCGGCCTCGAAGTCCACGCCAAATTAGGCGACCGCATCGAACCCGGCCAACCCCTCTTCACCCTCTTCAGCGAAGACGAATCACTCCTCGCCGAACCCTACGACATGCTCCGCCGCACCCTAACCATCACCCCCACGAAGATCGCCCTCCAACCCCTCATCCGCGAAGTCATCACCGCAGCCCGCCTCAAATAATCCATGCAAATCAACCAGCAGACCGACGCACTCCTCCTCATCGACCTCCAGCCCGACTTCATGCCCGGCGGTCCGCTCGCCGTTCCCGGCGGCGACGAAATTCTCCCCGCCATCAACACCCTCGCCCACCGCTTCGACCACGTCCTCCTCACCCAGGACTGGCACCCGCCCCAGCACATCTCCTTCGCCACCACCCACACCAAAAACCCCTACGAAACCGTCCAGGCCCCCTACGGCCTCCAAACCCTCTGGCCCGATCACTGCCTCCAAAACACTCCCGGCGCGGCCCTCCACCCGGCACTCGACATCCCCCACGCCGAACTGATCCTCCGCAAAGGTTTCCGCCGCCACATCGACAGCTACTCCACCTTCCTCGAAAACGACCACACCACTCCAACCGGCCTGGCTGGCTACCTCCGCGAGCGCGGTCTCCAACGCCTCTTCCTCGCCGGCCTGGCATACGACTTCTGCGTACGCTTCTCCGCCCTCGACGGCAAACATCTCGGCTTTGAAACCATCGTCCTCGAAGACCTCACGCGCGCAGTCAATCTTCCCAGTTCCGTCGAAAGCACTAATCAGGCCCTCACCCGAGCCGACGTTCCTCGTTTTTCTTCACCGGCACTGTTCCTTCATGACTAAGACTCGCCCAAAACCGACCATCCTTGACCACATCGAATCGGTCCTTGCGCGTGCTGCCGGATACGCCGCCTGGCCATTCACCGACGCCATTCTCGAGTCAGAAATCAATGTCAACAGCTCGAATGCTCAAGCCAAATCATCAGGAGCGAGCTTCTCTTTTTTCACCTATCACGTGGATGGAAGATCCTACACGGTTGTGGTGCGCAAGCTCTTTCCTCCGCCGTTTTATTTACGACTCCATAAACCAGTTACCAAGAGCCGCATACAGTACAACCCCAAGCGACCTGAGCGCTTCTACTATGCCCCGGCATGTCATCTCGCCAACCATTTTATCGGCGCGCTCGGAATAGTAGGGCTCGTTATTTTCACCGTCGCGATTCACCTGACTTAATCTTTGAGCAACTCATCCCTTCGGTTATGGCCTCTTTAGTGAAACCTGAGAAACCCACCCCCTGGATCGCCACAACCGCCACCATCACCACCTGCCGCTACCAATCCCCCGGCCTGAGCCCCCTCGCCTTCGGCTTCTCCACTCGCCAGAAATACCGCATCACCTTCGACTACTTTGCCCACGGCCGCCTCTACTCCGGCGAATTCCAATCCCCCATCGCCATCCCCCAGAACGAACACATCCCCATCTCCTATAACCCGCTCAACCCCGCCGAAAACACCCGCGCCAACGCTCCCACCGCCAACCTGGACAAGCCGGACAAGCCCCCACTGCTCGCCATCGGCATCACCGGATCCATCATCCTCTCCCTCGCCTGGCTCGCCATACTTCGCGGTTGCCACTAAGCCCCGCTCCCCCTACAATCGCCGCATTTCTGCTACTTGCCAGCAAGCCGTAGCCGAATACTTCGCCGCCATCCGCGCCCTGGACCCCAACCGCTGGGTCAACACCTTCGCCCCCGGATGTCGTCTCCCACGACCCCGTCGGCGCCCCACCCATGGTCGGCCACGAAGCCCTCCGCAACTTCCTCACCCACATCAAATCCTCCTTCGCCTCCGTCACCCTCACCGAAGACTCCGTCCACCCCAACGGTAACTCCGCCGCCATCGAGTCTACGGCAAGGCCATCGCCCACGACGGCCGCACCGTAGACTTCGAAGGCATCGACGTCATCGATTGCAACGACCAGGGCAAGATCACTCTCGTCCGCGCCTTCTGGGACCCCACCCCCGTCATCGCCATCGCCCAGGCCCAATAGCGCCTGAACCCTTGCTTGAACCCAGTGCCGCCTTCGCTCATCGAATGGACATGACCAGCCCCATTCATCCCGGCGTCCAGGTAGGCCACGTTCACCTCAAGGTCGCGAACCTCCAGCGCGCTCTGGACTTCTATTGCGGCGTCCTCGGCCTCGAACTCCAGTAGGGCATCGGCGACTCCGCGGCCTTTATCTCAGTCGGCGGATACCACCATCACATCGGCCTCAACACCTGGGAGTCCCTAGGCGCCACCCCCCCCCCCCGCCGGCCACACCGGCCTCTACCACCTCGCGCTCCTTTACCCCACCCGTGCCGCGTTGGCCGACGCCCTCAACCGCCTCATCGCCGCCCGCATCCCTCTCGAAGGTGCCTCCGACACGGCGTCTCGAAAGCCCTCTACCTCCGCGACCCCGACCAGAACGGCGTCGAACTCTACTACGACCACCCCCGCGACCAATGGCCCAGAGCCCCCGAAGGCCAACTAGCCATGTACACTCGCCCCCTCGACCTGCAAAAACTCCTGGACGCATCCTAAGCACATTCCGGGGTACCCCATGATCACCGAAGGACGAAGCCCGGAGGTTATCGTGGGCGAGTGCGGTACCGATTCCTCCTACTCTTCGCGAGCGCGAATCTGGAGAATGCAGACGTCTTGAGCCCTTACTCTTTTTTGTTCGAGCATGCTCGTACCGATCCACAGCCTCCCCGCCTTAACCTGAATCCAGTCGTGCCGAGCGTCGCGCTCATCATGAATTGACCAATCAGGATCACTGGTGGCTGTCATGAACGAAACCACATGCACTCCACAAGACAGTTCAAGATCGATCTCCGGAAGCCGACCGAACGTGCTGACATCCTTCACCATGGCTCCGACCAACTTCTGAAAAATCCTGTCCCAACCAGCCTCGTCACTCCAACTTCCACACCAGATCCGTCGCTGCCCTTCCACGTGCCAACCTTCCGTAACAGCAACACTCATCTCGCCATTGGGATTATTGCTGATTCGTCCGTTGTTCCACACTTCGTGATGTAGATCACCGAAGTTGAGAAAGATTGCTGAGCCGTAACCCCGCCAGATGTGGGTAAGCTCCATCCCGATGAGAGGACGCGTGAAAGTTCTGAAGTCAGCCTCAGCCAATCTGACCGCCATCAAGCCCCAACTCCACCGCCCGACGCTGCATAGCCCGCAGACAATTCCCCACGTGCTCTTCCAGCGGCAGCCCCAAAAGCTCCGCCCCCGCGACCATATCTTCCCGCTTCACTGCCCGCGCGAATCCCTT
>JAYVDT010000400.1:0-3912 GCA_043749265.1 Rhodanobacteraceae bacterium
GCCCGCCACCCGCGTCTGCTGGTCTTCCGAGCTAGCCATCCCTCTCGAAACCCAATCCCACCGCTCCGACGGTACCTGGCAAACCGACTTCACCCTCCAAACCTTCGACCGCGCCCCTATTCCTCCCACCACCTACGTCGTCAACACCATCAACCTGCAAATCCGCAACCACGACGAAATGGCCAACGAAGACTAGTCCACCGCAAATCCGGGTGCCCCATGTCTCGCTTTTGAGACATGGGTTTCGATCGGCCACTGTCGACAAATAGAAATCGTGCTTTTAGGGCTGTCCTAGCTCCTCGGATGAAAGTGGTACACCACCCCGGTGCTGATTGAAGCCGACCCCGACCCCGACGACCTCCCACCCCCCGCACCGCTCTCCAACTCCAGCGCCCGCCAATCAAAGTCATGCGTAATCCGCACATCCAGGCCCAGCGCCAGATCCAGCGCCCCATGCGTCACCGTCTGGGGAGAAGCAAGGAACGCAAACGCCGGAACCTTGGCCTGGATCACTCCTCCGCCAATCTGGACATAAGGCCTCAATGGAAAGCGCGTCGGAACGAATCCGAATCGGCCAGACACGAAAACCTTCTTGCCCCCAGATAATCTTGGCGACACTGAACCGCGCAAATCGATTCCAGCCGTCAGTCGACTCTGAACCGGAAAGTTGTAATACCCTCCTAACCCGAACCCAATGGAAGGGCCACCTATCGTGAAGGAATCGCCATTGAATGAATATCCGTAGTCGGTCGTAGCAACCGTGCCATAGGCCGAAACCTGACCATGCGCACAAACCAAAGCAGAAAGAAATAAAGCAGCAACAAACACGCGACTAAGCCGATGTTTCATGAGGACCCTTGGTTATTTTTGAATTTGCGCGAGCATAGCACGCGGCCTCGCGCTGGAACATAACCCAAACGCACTACTTCTACTTCCCCTCTCCCTCTAAAAAATGCCTCAAGCCTCCGCAGGTCTGCGTCCCACTGCGTCGACACTGTTTCCAGATAATCCGCCAAGCAGTTGCCATTCAAAATTTATTCAAAGAACATCCGAATCCCTGCCACCCCAGCCGCCCCCACCTTCATACACTCCGCGGCATTTTCCGCAGTCACTCCACCCAGCGCAAGTACCGGAATCCCCCCCGCCGCGACACAAGCCTCTCGCAGCTTCTCCAGCCCAACCCCCTCAACAACCACCTCGTCCCCAACTGACTTTCCAAACACCGGCGCAAACAAGATCAAATCCGCTCCACCCATCCGGGCCCGCCGAACCTCTCCCATCGCATGACAACTCACACTCACAAATGCTCCCGGCATCACCTCCCGCACCTGCTCCGGTGTCAGCTCTCCCGCTCCTCCAGAAAGATGCACCCCATGCGCTCCGGCCGCAATCGCCACATCCACCCTCCGCGCGATCAGAACCTTCATCCCTACGTCCATAATCCCGCGTGTCAACTCAAGCAACTCCCTCGCATTCAATTGCTTTTCCCGCACGATCAACAATTTGACGCCATCTTTTTCCAATGCAGCACAACACCGCCGTAACCGCTTGATATTATTCCTCCGGTTACAAAGCTCAACTAAGCCGTTGGTAATAGCACATCGCAGCATCCCCACAGTCTAAGCCCGAGCCACATTTGGGGTCGGCACTGTGTTATTTTTGCAGTAGGACTGGCCTGACCTGAGCAAGCCTGCTGAGATCAAAGCGAGCCCAAAGTGGCAACTCGGGAGAGCCTCCAAACGCATGAGCAGTGTCTACGATCTGATCGTCATCGGCTCCGGACCGGCCGGCCAGCGAGCCGCCATCTACGCCGCAAAGTTAGGTAAAAAAGTCGCCCTTGTGGAAATGAGAGAGGTCGTCGGCGGAGCCTGCATCAACACTGGCACCATCCCCTCTAAAACCATGCGGGAAGCCGTCCTTCACCTCTCCGGCTTTAACTACAAGTCCATCTACGGCATGAACTATCGGGTGAAGGAACGCATCACCATGGCCGACCTGGCCTTCCGCGTCCAGCACGTCATCAAGACCGAGATTGACGTCACCGAAGCCCAGCTCCAGCGCAACAACATTGAAATGCTGACCGGCGTCGCAAGCTTTGTAGGAACCGGAGTCGATTCAACCCAACTCAAGGTCACGAACTCCAAAGGCAGCAGTATCTACGAGGCGAAGAACGTCCTCATCGCCACCGGCACCAAGCCCGCTGCGTCAGACAAAGTTCCCATTAACGGCAAGTCGATCATCAACTCCGACCTTGTCCTCGATCTCGTCAGCCTGCCCAAGACCATGATCGTCGTCGGCGGCGGCGTTATCGGCGTCGAATATACCTGCATGTTCTCCGCCCTCGGAGTCCGCGTCACCCTCGTCGAGCGCCGCCCCCGCCTCCTTGAGTTCGCCGACCAGGAGATCGTCGAGGCCCTGAGCTATCATCTCCGCGACGCCCGCGTCACCATGCGCCTCAACGAGGAAGTAGAGTCCGTTGAAGAGATGCCCGACGGCACCATCGTCGCCAACCTCGAATCCAAAAAGAAGCTCCAGGGAGACGCGCTCCTCTTCGCCGTAGGCCGTCAGGGCAATGTTGACGAGCTCAACCTCGCCGCAGTGGGCATAAAGTCGGACGTCCGCGGCCGCATCCCCGTCGACAAGGACTTCCGCACCAACATCCCCACCATCTTCGCCGTCGGCGACGTCATCGGCTTCCCGTCCCTCGCCTCCGTCTCCATGGAGCAGGGCCGCATCGCCAGCGCCCGCGCGTTTGGCGATGAGACCGTCCTCTCCAATCCCAGCTTCTACCCCTACGGCATCTGGACCATTCCAGAGATAAGCTTCCTCGGCAAGACCGAAGAGCAGCTCACCGAAGAGGATGTACCTTACGAGGTCGGCGTCGCCTACTACCGTGAGATCGCACGCGGGCAGATCCGTGGCGATACCACCGGACGCCTCAAGCTCATCTTCCACCGCGTGAGCCACGCCCTCCTCGGCATCCACATCATCGGCGAAGGCGCCAGCGAACTTGTGCACATCGGGCAAGCCGTCATGAGCCTCGGTGGAACCCTCGATTATTTTGTGGATACGGTATTCAACTACCCAACTCTCGCAGAATGTTATAAAGTTGCGGCGTTCAACGGATTGAACCGCGTTAGTAAGTTCGGTTAGTTAGCGGTCCAGCCAACTCGTCTCAGACCCACAACGCATCACAAGTGGGATGGCAACCTTCGTCATGTCAAGTTTGCGGAGATAACCGTAAAGTCAGACATCCCCGCGAAGGGATTTCCAGCCCGCTGAGGTAAGCGGATGCAAACTTCACCAAGGACAGGCGGTAAAAAGTGGCAAAGACCATAGGCGTCGTATTGTCGGAGCGGGTCATCGCAGGATTGGTTATCGACCACCAGTTTGAAGGCGAACTCCATTCCTTCCCCGAAAGTGAAGACGACGAATCCGCGCTCGTCGAACTCCCTACAGAAGTCCTCGTCAAAACCCTCGCCGATCTGATCCTGCGCGTCCGCGCCAAACACCCAGACGTAACCGCCGTTGGCGTAGCCATGCCGGGCCTTATCCGCGACGGTGTAGTCGAAGACTCCCCGAACATTCCACAGCTCAAGGGCGCACGCATTGGCGAGCGGCTCGCCAATGAACTCCATGAAAGCGGATTCAACCCCTCGGTCTTCGTCCTCAATGACGCCGACGGAATGGCCGCCGGACTCGCAGCAGCCAGCGGCAAACTCGACCACTTCGTCCGCGTCTGGACCCTTGGCATCGGCATCGGCTACGGCCGCTACCCCTTTGCAGAGGGCGTCTGGGAGGGTGGACATACCTGCGTCACCTTGGATGACAAGGAAAACTGCTGCGGCTGCGGGGGCAAAGGCCACATTGAAGGCATCATGGGCCACCGTGCCATGCGTCTCCGCTTCCTTG
>JAYVDT010000401.1:0-12385 GCA_043749265.1 Rhodanobacteraceae bacterium
TGTTCCAATTCCGGAAGGCGGTTGATCGCCTTGCCGGCATTGCGAACTTCCCACCGAACTCGCCATGAGATCATTCCGGAGAGAAGGATTGCCGCCAACGCGCCCAAGCCCCATCCATAAATCCTTCCGGCCGGCAGAAAGAGCACGGAGACCGCCACGACAGACGCGACGGTCAGCATGGAAATCAATGCCAACAGCCAAATTGAGATTTGCCGCAAACGGACCTCCTGTCTAAACCCCGGATACTACTGCTTTCGGAATCTCAAAACGATAGCCTGCTCCGCGCATCGTTTTCAAATACCGTGGGGTTTCCGCATCCACCTCTATTTTCTCCCGGATTCGCCGGACGTATACATCGACGGACCGTGGAGTCACAAATCGGGCGTCTCCCCAGACAGCGTCGAGCAGATGGTCCCGACTAAAGACGCGACCAGGGTGCCTGACCAGGTAATCAAGCAAGCGGAACTCGGTTGCAGTGGTGGTCACGAGCTCTCCGTGAACTCTAAGCTGCATTGCGCTCCCGTCGATTTCGATATGCTCGAAACGGACAACGGAAGGCGTAGTTGGCCGTTCAAAGCGCCGAAGTACGGCCTTGACGCGCGCCACCAACTCGCGGGTTGCAAAAGGTTTGGTAATGTAGTCGTCCGCGCCGAGCTCCAGCCCATGGACGCGATCGTTCTCAGCCGCGCGTGCGGTCAGAAAGATGATCGGAACCACGCTCAGAGTTGGATTCTGTCGCAATCGTCGGCAAAGGTCGAGTCCATCTCCGCCCGGCACCATGATATCCAGTAAAAACAGCGAGGGCGGCAGCCGTTCCGCGTCCGCGAGAATCCCGCCAATTGCGAGATATGGCTTCACGATAAACCCTGCGCCTTCCAGGTGAAACTGCACCAGACGCGAAATATCCTGGTCGTCCTCGAGTACAAAAACGGTCTGACTCAAATAGAACCCCTTCTCCCTAAATGAAAGATTAACCAGATGAAGATTAGCCCACGCCCGCGTCGCATTTGCGAACGTACGATGAATCCTGCGCTCTTTTGTCCAATTTGGGGGATTCGGCGCCGCGTAAAAGTCAGTTATGCTGATGGTGGTTACCTTTGGAGGAGCACCTGATGACCACGTCGCACCTAATCCTTTGTGTCGACGACGAGATTGTCGGACTAAAGGTGAGGCGGATGCTGCTGGAGCGGGCCGGATACCGCGTCCTGACCGCCGTAGATGGCTTCACTGGGCTCGAAATTTTCTCCCGCGAGCCTGTCGACGCCGTCGTTCTCGACTTCTCCATGCCCGGAATGACAGGCGCGGAGGTCGCCACGAGTATGCGCAGATTGAAGCCAGATGTGCCTATCCTGATGCTTTCGGCCTACACGAGCCTCCCTCCTGAAGTTGTGAGTCTTGTTGACTTGTATATGACAAAAGGTGAGGGGGCGCCGGCCCTACTGGAAAAACTCGGCGGTCTGATCGCCTCCACTGCATAAGAACTTCTGTAGCGATTGTCGTCTTGGGATGAGGGCCTTGTGAATTCTAAAAGTTTCGATCAGATGTTGCGCCAAGTAATCCTGGTTCCGCTGCTCGGCATTCTGATCGGTGCCGGAGCCCTTTATTGGCAGATTCATGAAACAAATTTAACTGTCGGCAACATTGAACTATCCGATGAACGAATCGCGGAGACACTGACGATCGAGAAGTTGATCGCCGACGAAGAGTCTGGCCTTCGCGGTTACCAGACCACCGGCGACGCGCGATTTCTGGAGCCTTTTCACTCCGCTGAAAAGCAGTTGCCAATTGAATTTGAAAAGCGTCGCGCCATGGCTTCGGCTGGGCACCGGCAAGCCGAGGTCAATGACCTCGAACAATTGCATAGCGCCTGGGAAGATGGGTTTGCAGTTCCGGTCATCGCTTCGATCTCGGCTGGGGCGACCGCTCTGGACGTAGATTTGAACATGATCGGGAAGCGTCGGATGGATGAAATTCGGCAGAAACTGATTGACCTCAAAACTCTTCCCGCGATGCAACGAAATGCCTACATAAGCCACTGGCGGTCGCAGATCCGGAGCATGACGATTGCTCTGATCCTTGTTGCGATCGTTCTTGGTCTGGTCATCGGGCTTTATACCCGCCGCTTGTTGCAGGATGTATCTGCCACCTACCGCAGCTCGCACAACATCCTGCGCGCCCGGGCGGAACAGATCTTTCGCTCCGAGCAGAAATTGCGCACTACGCTTCAGTCCATTGGCGATGCGGTCATAACCTGTGACGCAGACGGATGCATTGAGACAATGAACGAAGTCGCCTGCGAACTGACCGGGTGGAGCAGCGCCGAAGCACACAACATGCCGCTCGAGGGGGTCTTCAAGGTCATCGATGAAGCCACGCGAGAGCCTGTTGAAAATCCGGTCGTGAAGGTAAAACTGCTCAACAGTGTTGTTAGCCTCACGAACCATCCGATCCTCATTCGGAAAGATGGCACTGAACTATTCATCGACGATAGCGGCGCGCCCATCCGAGATAAAGCTGGCGAACTGATCGGTGTCGTGCTCGTATTTCGGGATATTACGTTGGCCAAGAAGTCACGCGATGCCCTGCTCGCGAACGAAAAGCTGGCAGTTGCCGGAAGACTGGCCGCGACCATTGCACATGAGATTCATAACCCACTGGATTCAGTTTCAAACCTGTTGTTTCTGATGGACGGAAATTGCACGCCGGAGGAAAGTGCACAGTTCCTGGAGATGGCCCGAAGCGAGATCTCACGCGTTACCCAGATCAGCCGCGCCATGTTGAGCCTTCATCGAGAGGCACAGGCACCAGTCGCAATTGACCTCAAGGAGATGTTGGAGTCCATTCTGCTCTTGATGGAACGTCACTTTATGAGCCTTGGTGTGACTGTAGAGACGATTCTGCCGCAACACCAGATCATCAACGGCTTCCCCGCTGAGCTGCGGCA
This sequence comes from Rhodanobacteraceae bacterium, assembly GCA_043749265.1. Taxonomy (GTDB): domain Bacteria; phylum Acidobacteriota; class Terriglobia; order Terriglobales; family Acidobacteriaceae; genus Edaphobacter. Next base: position 2,945 of record JAYVDT010000401.1, read on the forward strand.
GGTCTTCAGCAATCTGCTGATAAATGCAGCCGAAGCCTCAGCAACGGAAGGCGTTGTGCGGTTAGCCGTCATCGCGCGAGCCGCTGGGAGTGATGCGGAAGGGGTTCTTCAGCCTGAAGGTGCGGTCGTCACCGTCGAGGACCATGGACCAGGCATCCCGGAATCGATCCTGTCGCAGTTGTTCAGGCCTTTTGTCACAACCAAGGGAGAACAAGGAACGGGCCTGGGTCTGTGGGTTAGCCGGGGGATCGTTCAAAAGCATGGTGGAAAGATCGGCCTGACGAGCTCGACCAATGAGGAGGATCACGGAACTATGGTCAGCGTCTTCCTGGCCACCAACCCAACCATGACCATTGGCGATTAGACCTCTTGCGGGAGCCTTCCGAGCTCCTCGACCGTAATCCTTGCGGCCTGCTCGCAGTCGGCTCGGCTGACATCACAATGAGTGACGAACCGGACCGAGTTCGGCCCTATTGCGCTGGCTACGACACCCTTAACCTTCAACGCAGCGATCAAAGCCGGGGCATCTGCTCCATTTTTCAAATGGAAGATGACGATGTTTGTCTGCACGGCGTCCAGATCGATGTCGGCGAGCGGTGCAACGGCCTCGGCCAGCAAGCGAGCGTTGGCATGGTCCTCATGCAGCCGCGTCGGACCATTTTCAAGGGCAATCAGGCCTGCCGCAGCGAGGATTCCGGCCTGACGCATGCCGCCACCCAGTGCCTTGCGGTAGATTCTCGCCTTGTCGATGGATGCTTTGGAGCCCACGAGGATCGAACCCACTGGCGCTCCAAGTCCTTTCGATAGACAGAACATCACTGTGTCGAATCCTTTGGTCAACTCAGCTACCGGAATCCCGAGCGCAGCTGCCGCGTTGAAGACGCGTGCCCCATCAAGATGGACCGGCAGCCCTGCGGCCTTGGCGCCGGCCCAGACCTCTTCCATGACGGCCAACGGCGTTACGGTTCCGCCGGCGATGTTGTGTGAGTTCTCCAGCCAGATTAAACCAGTCTGCGCGCGATAGTAGATGGCGGGCGAGATGGCGGGCTTTATCAAATTCCATGTGAGCACGCCACGCGGCGCAACAACTGTGCGCGCGAGACATCCGCAGAACGCCGCAATCATCGCCATCTCCCAATCCAGGATATGAGCTTTTGATTCGCAGATAATCTCCTGCCCATGCTGTGTGTGAATGCGCGCGGCAATCTGATTTCCCATCGAGCCCGTGGGCACAAAGATAGCTGCCTCACGCCCGAAGATTTCAGCGGAACGCTGCTCCAGACGATTGATGGTGGGGTCCTCGCCATACACGTCGTCTCCCACTTCAGCGTTTGCCATGGCTTGGCGCATAGAAGGTGTTGGCTTGGTTACAGTGTCACTGCGTAAATCAATCATTGAATCTCCTAAGTCTATTCATATGAAACAACTACTAGATTAACTTCAAGCCATTTGTTCAATCAGCAAGCGCCCAAACACTTCGTTCGAAGCCATCCGTCCCGCAGCAGTTAGCTGCATTAAGCCATCGGCAAACTTGACTAGTCCCGCGGCCATGACGTCATCGAGTCCGGCCAGCATCTGATCCACCATCGCGGGTGCGAACTCGCTCTGCAAGGACTTAAGTGTGACACCTTCCACCATCCTGAGGCCCAGGAACAGTGCCTCCTCAAAACCCGCTACAGAATCGACGCGTTGTACCGTGCGATGAAAACCACCGGCACCGCCAAGTCCCACAAGTCCCCTTGTGTAGTCGTCCATCATCTCTGCGTTTGCCCATCGCAGGCCGCCCGCTCCCTGTCGCAGCATGGAGTGGGCATCCAGCCCAAAACCCACATACGCCGAACGCTCCCAGTACTTGCGATTATGCCGCGACTGGCCGCCGTTCACGGCAAAATTTGAGATCTCGTATTGCATCATGCCCGCGTCGTTCAGCCACTCACATGCCGCTGCGTACCAATCCGCCACGCGATCCTCATCCGGCAGCACGGAAGCCCCATAGCGGTTACCTCCAGCCAGCGCCTCCCGACCCAGGCGAGAATCCTCATCGACCTCCAGCATGTAAAGGCTTAGGTGCTCAACTCCACTCTGGAGCGCTTGGTCAACGGAGTAGCGCCAGCTTGCCTCGGTCTGGTGGGGCAAGCCGACAATCAGGTCGATGGCGAGGCGCGGGACTCCGGCGGCACGCATGCGTTGTAATTCGCGGAGGCAGTCGTCGCCGGTATGCAGGCGACCTACCGCCGCGCACTCTGCATCGACGAAGCTCTGGACGCCGAAGCTGAGGCGATTGACTCCTTCACGCTGGAACGCTGCAAGGCTTGCTTCAGTCATCTGGCCGGGGGCACACTCTACCGTGCATTCCATATTCGGTTCCAGGCGGAATTGATGGCGGATGGCGGTGAAGATGCGGGCGATGACTTGGGGTTCCAGAAGGGACGGAGTGCCTCCGCCAAAGTAGATGGAATCGACGCGAGACGGCAGGGTCGCGCCAAGGTTGGTAGCCCAGGCGCGGGATGCGTTCATTTCTTCAATCAGTCGGGAGGTGTAGCCCTCGATGCGGTCGGCGGCAAAGACCCCGGATGCGAAGTTGCAAAAGCTGCACTTGGCTTTGCAGAACGGAATGGAAATATAGAGGCCAGCAGCGGGATCGCCCATAACCCATTGTTTCATGTTGAGTGCATGCAGCAATAGAAGCGGGGGCGCAGACTGCTGCATCTAAACTCGTAAGTAGTCATGAGCGAGCGAGACCCTAAAGAAAAGCCGGCAGCAAAACCCGTTGCCATGGACGACGACGTAGTCGGCAAGGTGTATGACGGACGCCTGATGCGGCGGCTGCTTACTTATCTCAGCCCCTACAAACTACAGGTCGCGGTCTCCGCGATTTCGATCCTGCTCAAGGCCATGACGGATGTGGCCGGCCCGTATTTCGTCAAGGTTGCGGTAGACACCTATATGTCACCCAGCCCGAAGCCTACCTGGGCTGCGCGGCACCTCCCTCAGACCGCTTCAACAGGCATTACCGAGCTTGCTGGACTTTATCTGGGGGCGCTGCTGATATCCTTCGCGCTGGAGTTTATCCAGACCTACCTGATGCAATGGACCGGACAGAAGATCATGTTCGATCTCCGCCGAGAGATCTTTCGACACATACAGTCACAGGACGTCGGGTTCTTCGACAAGAATCCGGTTGGACGCCTGGTTACGCGTGTGACGTCAGACGTGGATGCGCTGAATGAGATGTTTACCTCGGGCGTGCTCGCGATTTTTGAAAACATTATTTTGCTGATCGCAATTGTGGGCATCATGGTTTCGATGTCCTGGCCACTGGCGCTGCTGACTCTGTCGGTAATCCCGGTGATCTTGTTGGTGACGAGTATATTCAGGCGCAGCGTGCGTTCGAGCTATCGCCGGCAACGCGCCGCCACGGCCAGGATCAACACCTTTACTCAGGAGTATGTTTCCGGCATGAGCGTGGTGCAGTTATTCAACCGGGAGAAAAGGTCTTTCAAGGACTTCTCGGATGTTAATCACGAGAATCAGAGTGCATGGGCTGATGCGATCTTTGCGTACTCGCTTTACTATCCGATCGTTGAACTACTGAGTTCGACTGCGATCGCTCTTGTCTTGTGGCGCGGCGGGTTAGCGGTTGTGCACAACTATCACCTTGGCGAATCCGGAATCTTTGGGACAGTCACGGTCGGCGTGTTAATCGCTTTTATTCAATACGCGCAACGCTTCTTCCGGCCGATTCAGGAGTTGTCGGATAAGTACAACATTCTGCAGGCAGCGATGGCTGCGGCGGAACGGGTCTTCAAGCTGCTGGATGAAAGCCCGTCGATTATTTCGCCTTCGAAACCCATCGTTCCAGTCGTAGACACGCCGGAATACGGCCGCATCGAGTTCCGTAATGTCTGGTTCACGTACCAGCACATCGCCACACCGGACGATCCGCATTACGATCCCACGCATGATGCTTCGATCGAGTGGATTCTGCGTGGCGTTACTTTCACGATCGATCCCAATGAGACCGCGGCCATCGTGGGGCATACCGGTGCAGGCAAAACAACGATTACGGCACTAATGATGCGGTTCTACGACATTCAGCGGGGCGAAATCCTTGTCGACGGTGTCGATATACGGCAACAGGATCTGAAACAGCTTCGCGAGCGCTTCGGCGTTGTCCTGCAGGATCCGTTTCTTTTTTCCGGGACAATCGCAGACAACATTCGCCTAGGCACAAGCCGCATCACGGAAGAACGCGTGGAGCGCGCGGCTGATGAGGTCAACGTGGGAGACTTTATCCGAACGCTGCCACTGGCGTTTGCGGAGCCTGTGCGAGAGCGCGGTGCAGGCTTGTCCACTGGGCAGAAACAGTTGATTTCGTTTGCACGGGCGCTCGCACATGACCCCGGAATTCTGATTCTTGATGAAGCGACAAGCTCGGTCGATACGGATACGGAATACCGTGTGCGGACGGCTTTGGCACGCATGATCACGGGCCGAACGAGCGTGCTGATTGCGCATCGTCTGAGCACGATTCAGAGTGCGGATACGATTCTGGTGATGCACAAAGGGCAGCTTCGCGAGCAGGGAACGCACCAACAGCTTCTTGCCCACCATGGGCTTTATTACAAGCTCTACCAGTTGCAATATCAGGATCAGGAAGCGCAGGCCTTGTCCACGCAGTAGGGTCACAGTCCCAAAAGATTCGTAGCATACGCTCGGCAACCTGTTCGATTCTTCCGTCCGGCATGTGTGCAAACGTGGGCGCATAATGCCCAGAAATACCAGCTAATCCAGCTCGGCAACGGTTCATTCCGATAGTACTTGTAGAGCACGGCGAGGTCACGCCAGCTTGACGAAGCCCGATCGAAAGTATATCGCTCCGCATCGGTGTTCGTGTCCGCGAACAGACGCTCTGTGCGAGATTGTAAGAGTCAGACGATATACTCGGGAACCGATGCGTCTTTGTCATGCAATACCTTCACTGCTGTTGGTCCTGGCCGGATGCGGCGGAGATATCTACACGCGTATCGAGCCCTCGCTGGTTGTAACGAATACTCCCGACCCAAGCCTTACCTTTCTGCATACGTTTGGCGATTCAATCACGGCTGGTTATAAGTTGACGGACTTAAGCCAAAGCTACGTTGCGTTGACTGCGACTTACAACAACCTACCCTACACCAACTACAGCTTTGGCGGAGACCAGGCTTGCGACGTGCCCAGACGCCAGATTTTTGGGCGTGGGGAGAGCCCGACTCTTGCGCACAGGGGTTTGTACACAATGCTCATCGGCACGAATGACGTAGCGTTTAAAGGCGCAGGCCCCGCTGAGGCTGTCTTCAATCTCTGTGACCAAGCCGCAATCGCATGGCTCGCGATTCCGCAGGAGTCCAAGGTTCTGGTAACTGCACCGACGGTAAGCACATTCGGTCCGACGCATTTCGATCATTCGAATAACTGGAATGCTGAGGTGACGGATGCACAAGGCGCTTCGGTAACGTTTCCGGTGCGGACTACCGCAGCCGGGGCGTTATATATCTGGTATCGGATCATAGACGGCAATCCGGGAACATTTACTTACTCATTGGATGGCGCAGTTATCGGAACTCGCACGACGGCAACCACGCCAGCCTTGCGCACGCTGAATGGTGAAGTCGACTCGCTGGCGCTGCTTCGACTGCCGGCCGTCCCTGCAGGGAGCCACACCATAACCCTGACCCAGACGAGCGCGGGGTTGGCAGGCCTTGGTGTGGTGGCCGTGGGGATGCCGCCGAGAGGTAACCCGTCGGAACTTTCGAAGGTTGTTGTCGGCAAGATCCCGCTCGAGTTGAACGATGGCGACCTCCAGACTCGTGCGCTCTACACGGCTGACATCGTCGGCAACGTCTCGCTGCTGGCACAGGATGGACTACCAGTGGCGTTATTCGATCCAGCCCACTATATGTTAGGAACAACCGTGGACATGAACGACACCCTCCACCCGAGCGCTGTTGGGAACCGCGAGATTTTTAAAGCGGTCGAAGGCAGTTTGCCTTAGGCGTTTCTGCCTAGCTCATCCCAGTTACCTGGCCTTCAGGATCGACGTCGATGTCCATGGCGCGCGAGGTTTTCGGCAGCCCGGGCATCAGCATCATGGCGCCTGAGACTACAACCAGGAAACCCGCTCCTGCGGAGAGGCCAACATCGGTCACATGCAGCGTCCAGCCAGAAGGTGCGCCCATACGCTTCGGATCATCAGACAGGGAATACTGCGTTTTGGCAATGCAGATGGGTAACGAGCCGAATCCCCATGTTGCAAATCGGGTAAGACTCTCCCGTGCTCGATCAGTGAATTCAACGTGCGCTGCGCCGTAGATTCCCTGCGCGACCTTCGTAATCTTTTCGACTGCGGTATCCGTGGGTTGATAGGTTGTAACTAAATTTGGGGTGGGGTCGGCATCAATGACCTCAATAACCTTGCGGGCCAGCGCCGCAGCACCCTCACCACCCTTGGTAAAGGCCTCGGACAAAGCGAAAGCCGCGCCGCGGATCTCGCAGAAGTCTCTCAATTCGGTCAGTTCGGCTTCGGTATCCATTGGAAAGCGATTGATCGCTACGACCGCCGGCAAGCCGAAACTGCGGACGATGGCGATGTGTTTTTCGAGGTTGGCCAAACCCTTTTGCAAATCGCCTTCTCCCTGTCCGCGCACGCTTTGAACCGTTGTTACCAGGACTGCGGCGGAAGGCTTAATTCCGGAGGCTGGGCTAACGAGGTCCATGTATTTCTCAAAGCCCAGGTCAGAAGCGAAGCCAGTTTCGTTGACAACGTAATCAGCAACGCGCAGGCCGATCTTCTGCGAGATAACCGAACTGGTGCCATGGGCGATGTTTGCGAAGGGGCCGCAGTGCACCATCGCCGGCGTGCCTTCCGTAGTCTGGACGAGATTGGGGAGGATCGCTTCGCTGAGCAGCGCCATCATAGGTCCCGTGGCGCCGAGTTCCTCGGCACGAACGGGCAGGCCTGAATGGTTGGCCCCGACGACGATGCGTGCGAGGCGCCCGCGGAGATCTTCCAGATCTTCTGCCAGGGCCAGAATAGCCATGACCTCCGAGGCAGCGGTAATCACAAAGCCGGTGGACCGATTGTTGCCGTCGCGCTGCTTCTTATCCGGAGCGGTAACACTTACGGTAATGTGTCGCAGGGCGCGATCATTCATGTCCATTGCGCGCGGCCACGTGATGGCTGCTGGATCAAGCTGGAGGACGTTGCCGTGGAAGAGATGCGAATCGATCAATGCCGCAAGCAAGTTATGCGCAGAGGTGATGGCATGGAAATCGCCGTGGAAGTGGAGGTTGATCTTTTCGCTGGGCTCGACCTGGGACTTACCGCCGCCGGCGGCCCCGCCTTTCATGCCGAAGACAGGGCCCAGGGATGGCTCGCGCGAGGCGATGATGGCGCGCTTCCCTATCCGCTCCAGGCCTTGGACAAGACCGATTGAGGTTACAGTCTTGCCTTCGCCGGAGAGCGTGGGCGTCGTGGCGGTCACAAGAATCATCTTGCCGTGGCGATTGAATTGCTCATCCGTGAGCAGGTCCAAACTGAGCTTCGCGCTGACGGGGCTACGCTTTTCGTACAAATTGTCCGGCAGGCCAAGTTTGGCCGCAACAGCTTCAATGGGCAGCAGATTCTTATTCAAAAGGACTCCAACAGGGTAAATAGATTCACCATTATCCTACCTTGCGGAGGCATCTGAACTCCTCCTGAAGGCTGCTCTTCGCTCCTTTGATTTGGCGGGATAAACTATCCCTATTGCAACCCCTTCCAATCCGCACTTTTTTTTCTCTGCTGGCGAAGCGTCCGGCGATTTGTATGGCGCTCAGGTCATCCACGCTCTGGCGGCAGTTCTGCCTGAAGCCACGTTCTCCGGCCTCGGCGGCTCTCTTATGCAGCAAGCGGGGCAGGTCCGCGTGGTACGTGCGGAAGACGTTGCGCACATGGGAATCACTGAGGTGATTCGGCACGCGCTTTTCATCTACCGGCAGTTCCGCAGGCTGGTGCGCTCCATCGATGCAAGCCCACCGCAGATTGCGGTGCTGATTGACTTTCCCGACGTAAACTTTCGCCTTGCGAAGCATTTGAAGAAGCGTGGAATCCCGGTGATCTGGTTTGTCTCGCCGCAGCTTTGGGCTTGGAAACGGCGGCGTTTGCGGTGGGTGCAGCAGCGCGTCGCCAGGATGCTGGTGATATTTCCGTTTGAGGCTCCGTTTTATCGCAACCGCAAGGTGAAGGCCGAGTTTGTGGGGCACCCCCTGGCAGAACTCCCGCTGCCCACCATCTCCCGTGAGGCTTACGCGGCTCATAACAATCTAGACCCGGATAAGCCATGGATTGCGCTGCTACCGGGGTCTCGATGGCGCGAGATTGAAGCGAATCTGCCCACGATGGTGGAGATGGCCTGCCGGTTTCCGCGAAATTGCGAGTACATCCTGCCGGTAGCCTCCACAGTGGACCGCGCGCGACTGGCAGACTTTACCGCCGGCTGGATAACGCACTATCCGGGGTCTGATCCGACTATCCCGCTGCCCTACATTCACCTTGTCTCAGACGCCAGAGAGGCGCTGCACCATGCGCGTGCGAGCATCGTCGCCAGCGGCACGGCCACAGTGCAGGCTGCGCTCATCGGCAATCCCTTTGTCGTCGTGTACAGAGTCTCAGCCGTAACGTTTAAATTAGCGAAATCGTTTATCTGGTATCCGAAAGAGATCCCGGCTGAGGTTGATCGGGACGGCAACCTGCCGGTGGCGATGCCGAATCTGATTGCGGGTCGGCGCGTTGTGCCGGAGCTTCTGCAGGATCGCTTCAATCCGGAGACGCTGTCTGAAACCCTCGCTCCCCTGCTCGCCGACACGCCAACTCGTCGCCTGCAGATCGATGATCTGCTGGAGGTGCGGCGATCGTTAACCGTGAACGAGGCAACGAGCGGGACGACGTCTATAGAAAGGGTGCGGGACGCGGTCTTTTCGGTGCTATAACAACGGCCATTCTGTTGGTGGCGGTCTGCGCCGTCCTCCTCCCCCCGCACCCCATCCGAAGTCTGGAATGATGCGTCTAATGGAAGGTAGACTCACTTCCATAGAGGAACCCCAACTGCATGAAGCTTACGATCCCCACCTCTTTGGTGCTCACTCTCACCACCGCCGCCGCTCTGGCCGCGCCGCCGCGTCCTTTGTTCAAAGTCACGGGCTATGTAATCTCTGCAGATCTTGACCCGTCCGCCAATAAACTGAGTGCCTCCGCAAAGGTCACGTTCACCGCTCTTGAAGACCTGACGGCCCCAACCTTTGAACTGAACAACGGTCTGGCACTGACCTCCGTTTTCGACTCGGCGCAGCATCCCCTCGTCTCCGAGCGCCTAACGCAGCAGAACGCCGTCCGCTTCAACCTGAGCTCGCCTGTTCCCAAAG
>JAYVDT010000402.1:0-3902 GCA_043749265.1 Rhodanobacteraceae bacterium
GAAGGGGCATAAGGCTGCCAGCCAGACAGCTGCGGTGCGCGCGCGTGGGCCGAAGAGACGTCCTGCGATGCCGCCGAGAAGCAGACAGCCAAGGAGATCGATAGCCGCCTGGCACAGCATGACGGCGGTGTAGTGTTCCATGCCGAGCACTTTGAAGCAAAGTGCAAGAAAAAGCGGGTATCCGGGCAGGCGGATGAGCGTGGGGTGAGGTGCGGCGGGCAGGCCGTCAAGCGTTTCTGAGAAGCCGTAAACGTGATGCTCGAGAACGTTGCGGGCTATATCGCCGTAGACAAGCGAATCGCCAATGATGTGGGCGAAACGAAAGATGAACCAGAGTCGCAGTAGCAGGCCGGCGAGCAGCGCCATCAGGATTACGGGGGGGAGCCGCCCTAGAAGGGCGTTCGTTTCCCATCGCGGCTGAACACCGCTCCCTGTAAGTTCTTTACTGCTCATCGTCCCAGAATGATACCCCCCTGGAGCGTCGAAGCAGCATTGGATAGACCAGAGCGTTGACGTCGGCGGACATGCTGCATACCATGAAAGTCAGGGCTATATTCAGGGGCCGGCACACTAATCCATGAACAAACCGGTCTTTTACGATCCGCAACGAAAACGCTGGAAGCGTCTCCGCCGCATCTTCGATGTCCTGGCGTTGCTTGGATTGCTGTTGGGTACCGTCTTTATTATCGGCCTGCTGCGCATGAAGCCTTTGCCGGAGCTCCAACTTAGCTCGCAGACGAGGAACTACCGCGCACTTGCGAGACCTCCGAAGCCTGCGCTCAAGCCGGGTCAAAAAGCCGCGCTCTCGGCTCACCGCAAGACGTCTCTGAAGCCGTCTGAGGTCACGCTGAACACGAATGAAGGTCTGCGAGCGGCTTACTATGTAGAAACGGACGCGGCCAGCTACACTTCGCTCAAAGCACACATCAAGCAGATCGACCTGCTGTTTCCGGAGTGGCTACATGTTGTCTCGCCGGATGGACTGCTTACCGCTTACACAACTGACGACAACCGCCCCTATGCCGTTGTGGATCGGACGGGCGTGCATGGCGTCGACCAGGAAAACAAAGTTGCACGTGCGATTGCCGCAAATCGGGTAGACACTGAAGTTTTTCCGCTGGTCAACAACTTCGACACCGCCAAAGGCAGTTTTTACGCCGGGATTGGCGACTTCCTGACCAGCGAGGCGGCGCGAGCCAGCTTCGTGCAACAGGCCAGGCGCTTTCTGGATGCGAATAAAAGCTACCGGGGTCTGACGCTGGACTTTGAGGGATTTCCGGCAAGCGCGCAGCCAGGCTACAACGCATTGGTGGCATCGCTTTACGCAGAGTTGCACTCTCGCAATCTGCGGCTTTACCTGAATACGCCGGTGGGTGATTCGGAGTACGATTTGGCGGGCCTGGCGGCCCATTCCGATGGTTTGCTGCTCACCAATTACGACGAACACCAGAATCTATCGGGGCCTGGTCCAATCGCCAGTCAGGACTGGTTTCTGGACAATCTGCAGGAGGCGTTGAAGGTTGTCCCGAAGGAGAAGCTGATCGTCTCGCTGGGCAGCTACGGATACGACTGGACGATGGAGGCGGCGCCGGCCATTGTGCCCGCAAAGGGCAAAAAGCCGGCTCCGGTACCAGAGCCCAAGGTGGTCAGCTCAAGTTTCGTTTCCACGCAGGAGGCCTGGCAGGAGGCATCCGACGCGGGTGCCGAAATTGAACTTGATTCGGATTCTTTGAACGCGCACTTTGCCTACGTGGATGACGATACCCATCTTCGGCACCAGGTTTGGTTTCTGGATGCGGTAACGATCTTCAACGAGATGCGGGCTGCGCGCACGCTTGGGATTCAGACGTTTTCGCTCTGGCAACTGGGTTCGGAAGACAACTCGCTATGGAAGATCTGGGACACGCCGGCGCGGGTCGATCCGGTGAAGGAACTCAATGTGGTCGAACCGGGGTTCGATGTCGACAATGAGGGTGTGGGGGACATTCTGCGAGTTACACGTAAGCCACGGCTCGGACATCGGACGCTTTCAATGGATGACGACGACCAGGTTCCCGCGCCACTGAAGATGATCACGCAGGAGCGTATGGACTTATATCCGTTGCCCTACACGGTGCAGGGTTATGGCTACCATCCTAATAAAGTGGCGCTGACCTTTGACGACGGCCCCGACCCGGTTTGGACTCCGCGCATTCTGGACGTGCTTGCGAAATTCAATGTAAAGGGCACCTTCTTTATGATCGGCGAGGTGGCGCAGGATAACGTCAGCGTCATGCAGCGGGTTTATAACGAAGGCCACGAGATTGGAAATCACACCTTCACACACCCGGACATCAGCGAAATCTCGACGACGCAGGTAGACCTGCAACTCAATTTGACGGAGCGCTTGTTTGGCTCCAAACTTGGGGTGCAGCCGCTCTACTTCCGACCTCCTTACTCCATCGATCAGGAGCCGGATACGAACGATCAGGCTGCCCCTGTCGATCGTATTCAGAGTCTGGGCTACACGATTATCGGCAACAAGATCGATACCAACGACTGGGATGAGCATCCCAAAAAGACCCCGCAGCAGATCACCGATAGCGTCTTCCAGCAGATTGCGGATATGGAAGCGCATCCGGATCGGCGTGGCTCGATCATTCTGCTGCATGATGGCGGTGGCGACCGCTCGGCGACGGTGGCGGCGCTGCCGGTGCTGATTCAGGCCCTGCGCAATCGCGGATACGAGATTGTACCGGTGTCGCAGTTGCTGGGGCGCACCCGTATGGAAGTGATGCCGGCGCTTACAGCACGGCAGCGGTGGCAGGCTCGCGCGGACTCCGTGGCGTTCTTCTTCTTCAGCTTCTTCAATCACTTTGTTCTGTATGTCTTCTATGTTGGCGACGTGTTGATGAGTGCGCGGCTAATCATCATCGGGTTATTTGCGGTGATCGATCGCTTTCGCAAGCGCAAGAACTTTGCCACGCCGGACTATCAGCCACGGGTCGCGGTGTTGATTCCGGCTTATAACGAAGAGAAGGTCATTGCCCGGACGATTCGGTCCGTCATGATGTCCAACTACAAGAATTTGCGGATTGTTGTGATCGACGACGGCTCTTCCGACAAGACGTATGAGACGGCACTGAATGCGTATCCGGAACAGATTGCTTCGGGGCGTCTGACCGTGATCACCAAGCCCAACGGAGGTAAGGCCGATGCGCTGAATTTCGCGCTCGAAGATATGGAAGAGGAGATCTACGTTGGCATTGATGCCGATGGTGTGATCGCTCACGATGCCATCACAAATCTGGTACCGCACTTCGCAAACCCCAGGATTGGGGCGGTCGCGGGCAATGCGAAGGTGGGTAACAGAGTAAACCTGTGGACTCGCTGGCAGGCGCTTGAATACATCACGAGCCAGAACTTTGAGCGGCGCGCACTGGATCTTTTCGATGTCGTGATGGTGGTGCCGGGTGCAATTGGAGCATGGCGGACCGCACCGGTGCGTGCAGGCGGCGGATACCACACCAACACGGTGGCAGAAGATGCGGACCTGACGATGAATCTGCTGGAGCAGGGCTACTCGGTAATCTATGAAGATCAGGCGCTCGCGTTTACGGAAGCTCCGGTGAATGCGAATGGGCTGATGCGTCAGCGCTTTCGCTGGTCGTTCGGGATTCTGCAGGCGCTCTACAAGCACAGGGGAGCGATAACCAAACATCGCGCGATGGGCTTGTTTGCGCTGCCCAATATTTTGATCTTCCAGATCCTGCTGCCACTGGTTTCGCCGTTTATCGATCTGATGTTTATAGCCGGCATCGTGCACTACCTGCTGGACAAGCACTTCCATCCGGAGACTGCGTCGACCGACAGCTTCTACAAGCTGCTGACGTTCTTCCTGGCTTTCCTGGTCATTGACTTTA
>JAYVDT010000403.1:0-3897 GCA_043749265.1 Rhodanobacteraceae bacterium
ATCTTTGCCTTCGTGATGCTCAACATTTACCTGACCTTCGCGGAGTTTCTGATTATCTGGTCAGGTAATGTGCCGGATGAGATTCCCTGGTATCTGGCGCGCATTCGTGGCGGCTGGTGGGTCATCTGCTCCTTGAACTTTATCTGTCATTGGCTGATCCCGTTCTGCCTGCTTCTGTCGCGCAACCTGAAGCGCAGCAAGAAGCGAATGTCGGCTATCGCGATCTTCATGATTTTGGCCCGAGCAATTGATCTCTTCTGGATCATCGAGCCTAACTTCGGAGACGCGAAGAGCAATTTGCATCTTGCCGGCAATATTGGAATTTTGGCGTACCTGACGGTACCCCTGTCTGTTGTATCTTTGTGGGCCGCTTACTACTTCACTCAAATGATGAAGCGGCCACTCGTAAACGTGAACGACCCTCACCTTGAGGAGATGTTGGAGCCTGAACATGCCCACTAACGACGGAAAGTACAATAACGGCGACCAGTCGCCACCAGAAGGAGATTTTGTCTCCCACGCCACCTCAGGGCCCGAGAGCAAGCAACTTGGCTATGAGACGACAGACGTCAATGTCGGCGGAGTGGTGGTGTTTATCGGAGGCCTCTTTGGCTTCGTCATCATTTTCTTTTTCTTCTGCTTCCTGATGGGCCGCGTGATCAACGAGGCACTTAATAAACAGGACGGACCGAAGGACAAATGGCATACCAGCGCAGGCATTTTTGCGGGCGCCAAGGCCAACGGTGGCAAACGTGAAGATCTAAAGTCCAACACGGCAATTGAGCAGCAGGAACTTGGCGCAATGACTGCAAGCTTCCCGAGCCCGCGATTGGACGCTGACGACGGCAATCAGTCGACTGCCGATTTGCATGCGCGTGAGGATCTGCTGCTGCAGCACTACAGCACGGTTCCTGGACAGCCGGGCATCAGGATTCCGATTGACCGGGCGATGGAATTGATCGCGCAAAAGGGTCTTCCGGTTTCCTTTGCAACGGTCTCCACCACCAAGCTTGCCGAGGTAGAGAAACCCACCGTCACGCGTCCTCTCACGAGCGGATTTGCGCGCACCGGATATGAACTCGACACCATCGAAGCTCGTGAGCAAAAGATGGCGTACGGCAAAGCTGAGCCATCGGCACATGCCGAGTTGAAGCCGGTGAGGTAACGACCGCAGGTCAAGCGGACCTAAAATAGAAGTAGTAGAAATGAGGAGCACAGATGAAGCAGGGTCAGACAATTCGGCAGGGGATCAGGATGGCGGCCCTGGGCTGTTTCTTGCTCGGCACGCTGGCGTCAGCTCAAGTTTCGTCATACGGTGACAAGCAGCAGGGTGAAAATCGAGGCGACGAGTTGCCTCGGGTTTTGCAGCAAGTGGGTGTCTCCCAACACCTAAACGGCCAGCTTCCCCTCGATGCTTTATTCGTCGACGAGACGGGCACAACGGTGAAGCTTGGTGACTATTTCGGAAAGCATCCTGCGGTACTCTCGCTGGTTTATTACAACTGCCCGATGTTGTGCTCGGAAGAGATGGACGGTCTGACCAGCGCGCTGGAGATGGTCAAACTCGCTCCGGGCAAAGACTTCAACATTGTCATTATCAGCATTGACCCGAGTGAGACGCCCGAACTGGCAGCAAAAAAGAAGGCTTTTTATCTGAAGCGCTACGGACGCCCGGAGACTGCTTCGGGCTGGCATTTCCTGACCGGGCAGAAGCCGGCGATCGATGCCGTTTCGAAAGCGGTTGGTTTTGGATACGTCCGGGTTCCCGGACCGGATGGCACCCTGTCGCAGTTTGCGCACGCTAGCTCGATTGAAGTGGTCACGCCGGAGGGTAAGCTTGCACAGTATTACCTGGGCGTCGAGTATTCGCCAAAAGACGTTCTGCTGGGGCTGATTGAGGCTTCGGGCAACAAGATCGGTTCGCCGGTCGCGAATATTCTGACGTACTGCTACCACTACGATCCGCAGACGAATAAGCATTCGCTAGTTGTAGCGCGTGTGGTCCAAGTGGGCGGCATGCTCACGATGGCTTCGTTGGGCGGGTTCATGTTTTTGATGTTTCGCAGAGATTTGAAGCTTGGGCGCGACCACGGACTGACTGGCGGCTCCGACCTGAACAAGCTTGATCCGCATAACAAGTCGGATAAAGGGTAACGATGCATATTAGTCCTGTTTTATGGCAGTTCCTGACGAAATGGCTGGCTGCCTCCGCTCTCTTCCCGCGTGAAGCGTCGACTATGGCGCCGTGGGCAGACGCACTATATTTCTTCCTGATTGCCATGACGCTGGCCGGGTTGCTGTTGGTTGGTGGATTGATCTTCGGCTTCTCGTATCGTTATCGCCAGGCAAGGCATCCGGTGGCCATACCTGTTGAGGGCTCGACCCTGCTCGAGGCAACGTGGACGATTATTCCGCTCGCGATCTTTCTCGTAACGTTCGTTTGGGGGGCGTTGCTTTACTTCCGTATCTACAATCCACCTGTGAATTCCATGAACATCTATGTCGTGGGCAAGCAGTGGATGTGGAAGGCCGAGCATCCAGGCGGACAGCACGAGATCAATGCTCTCCATGTGCCGATCGGCCGGCCTGTGCAGTTGACCATGATCTCTCAGGATGTTTTTCACAGCTTTTCGATTCCTGATTTCCGGGTCAAACGCGAAGTAATCCCTGGGCGCTACTCGACCGTATGGTTTCAGGCGACTGAGCCCGGCGTCTATCACGTTTTTTGCACGCAATATTGCGGCACCAAGCACTCGGGCATGATCGGCGAAGTGACCGCAATGACGCCTGAAAATTATCAGCGCTGGACGGAAGAGTCGACCAGCGGCACGTCGCTTTCGCAAAACGGCGAGCGCCTGTTCGCGAGTATGGGTTGCAACGCCTGTCATGCGGGTAATGCAGCGGCACGCGGGCCAAACCTCGCGGGAGTTTACGGGTCCACGCTGAGCCTTGCGAATGGTTCGCAGGTTCTGGTCAACGACGCCTATCTTCGGGATTCAATTTTGAATCCGTCGCAGCACATCACGGCGGGCTACGCACCGATCATGCCTACCTATCAGGGGCAGATCAGCGAAGACGGCTTGATCGACCTGGTGGAGTACATAAAAAATTTGAATAGCAACTATCGTATCCAGCAGACCTCGGATTCGTCACAGGCAAACAAAACTGAACCAGCGGCAATAGTCGCGCCAGGGATGGTGAAGTAATGAGCACTGCAGCAAATACAATCGTCAACCTCCCCGATCAGCGTACAGCTACGTTGCCCAAGCGCCACTACCTGAACAATGAGCATGGGCTCATGAGCTGGCTGCTCACTGGCGACCACAAACGTATCGCCATCATGTACTTGATTTCGATCACCTTCTTCTTTTTTATAGGAGGCGCATTTGCTGGTCTGATTCGGCTTGAGTTGCTGACGCCCCAGCCGGACCTTGTTGCTTCGGATACATACAACAAGTTCTTTACGATGCATGGCATCATCATGATCTTTTTGTTCCTGGTGCCGTCGGTTCCGGCGACGCTGGGCAACTTCCTGATCCCGATCATGATCGGCGCCAAGGATCTTGCGTTCCCGAAGATTAACTTGCTGAGCTGGTACCTGTATCTTGCTGGCGGCATGTTCACCCTGGCCGCGCTGGTGCTGGGTGGCGTGGATACGGGCTGGACGTTTACAACTCCGCTCTCGACGCATTACCTCAACACGCATGTCATCACGGCGGCCACAGCAATCTTCATCGCTGGCTTCAGCTCAATCTTTACCGGGCTGAACTTCATCGTGACGATTCACCGCATGCGTGCGCCGGGTATGACGTGGTTC
Organism: Rhodanobacteraceae bacterium; assembly: GCA_043749265.1. Classification (GTDB taxonomy): domain Bacteria; phylum Acidobacteriota; class Terriglobia; order Terriglobales; family Acidobacteriaceae; genus Edaphobacter. Next base: position 3,818 of record JAYVDT010000403.1, read on the forward strand.
CGCCTGCCGCTGTTTGTCTGGTCCAACTACGCTGCCTCTATTCTGATGGTGCTCGGCACCCCTGTGCTCGCCATTGCGAT
>JAYVDT010000404.1:0-3889 GCA_043749265.1 Rhodanobacteraceae bacterium
GCGTGGGCTGGTCGCGAGGTGCAAGCTGCCGATGGTGATCGATGCCGATGCGCTCAACGCCTTCGCAGGCAAGGCCGAGTTGCTGGATGGGCTAGGCAGGGCGATGGTGCTGACGCCGCATCCTGGCGAGATGGCGCGTCTCCTTGGCCTGACCGTCAAGGAAGTGGAAGCAGATCGCGTGGGCCTCGCGCGCAGGTTTGCTAAGGACCACGGCGTCACACTTGTGCTCAAGGGCTGGCGAACGCTGGTAGCGCATCCCGACGGGTCCGTTGCGGTAAATACGACCGGAAACCCCGCGCTTGCCAAGGGTGGCAGCGGAGATATTTTGACCGGCATCGTCGCCGCGATGCTGGCGCAGTTTCCAGACGATGTGGCAGCGGCAGTGGAGGCCGCGGTGTATCTCCACGGACTCGCTGCCGACTTTGCCGTGCATGAGATGGATGAGAAGACGGTGCTTGCGACGGATGTCATCGCACATTTGAGCAAGGCATTTGGCTACCGCACGCGCGACGAAGACGACCTGGAATGGATATGCGGCGTCAGGAGGCGGATTGAAGGAGTTCAGTAGAGAGAAGCGGTTCAAGACGCGTTCCGTCGGTGGCACGCTGGCCGTCGCGCAGACCATTGCGGAGATCCTGACCGCTCCGCGATTGGTCGTGCTGCGGGGCGACCTGGGCGCGGGCAAGACGACATTGGTCAAGGGCTGGGTCGCAGCCCTCGGACTTGGTCAGCCGGAAGATGTCACCAGCCCCACGTTCACGCTTGTGCATGAGTATGGTGGACATGCTGCAAAGACCAGGGTGTATCACCTCGATCTCTACCGGCTGGAGACAGAGCGAGAGCTTGCCACGCTTGGCCTCGAAGAGATGGCGGAAGAGCCCGGAGCGGTGGTGCTGGTGGAGTGGGGAGAGAAGTTTGCAAGCGTGATGGAACGTGCCGATGCAGAGGTTGCTATGGCGCATCTCGATGGTGATGAGCGCAGTCTTCTTGTCCGTTGGTGCGAGTGATTCGCAGGAGAGGAAAAGCGACAGGCAACGTTTGCGTAGGGGCAATCTTTTGCCTGTGCGGCAAGTTTTGGATGATGCCCTGCTTGTTGAAATGCTCTAGCCTTTTAACATGACAAGGCCTGCAAGCGTTCTAGTGATAGGAAAAGAAGAAGCTCCGGTGGCTGGGATTGCAATGGTGCTGAAGCATTTCTGGCAGATTCGCACTATGGTGCCGACACTGACGCTTGAGACAGGGGCAGAGTTCCTCGGAAACGAAGACCTCATCGTTTTGTGTGACAGCTTCACGGAGGCGGAGCGGCAGGAATGGGTTGAGCGTATCCGTAGATACTCAGCGACTCTGCTGGTCGTCAAAGTGAACGGCTATGACTCGGGGCCGCACGCCGGGGCTGACGCCACGGTGGACTATGACCATGGTCCGGGGGCGCTGGTGTCGACGATCTATGGGCTGTTGACGGAGCGTGGGCAGGGAAGCCGGAACTGGGTCGGGCCGGCAGACAACGCCTGGCTGCAGTAAAGGCTCCCACCGCCATTACAAGCTTGCTGATGGCGGTGGGTTTTTCATTACTTGACCTTGATGCTGTTGAGCGATCCGATCAGGCCGAACACTTGCAGGAGCCAAAGCACGACGGCGATGATGACAACGCCGTTCAGGATTGACTTTATGCTGCCTGCCATGGGGATGAAACGGTTGATGAGGCCGAGGATGACTCCGACGACGAGAAGCACGATGATGATGTGGAGCAGGTCCATTCTTTTGTCCTTTGGTTTCTTTCGCGGCAATAGTCGGGTCTAAAACTTAGGACGCCCAATTGGAGTTGCCGGTTGGCTAGGCCTTGCGGCCCGTGAACCGATAGATGGAACAGATCTCATCGCCCGTTGATCCATATTCAACCTGCTCCTCGATTTCAGCCATATCCGCAAGATGGTCCGTGGGGCTCATTGGAACCATTCCGTGGAAGAGTCGCGTGAAGGCTGCGTTACGGTCAATCACCTGCGCGTGTTCCGCGTTGACGTAGAGAAGATCGAACCGGCCTGGTTGCTTGCTGTAGTGGTGCTCTATGCGCGCCAGGAGGTGCTTGAGAACGGGCGCCTCAAAGGGATGAAACAGGAAAGCCAGCGTTGGGGTGGAGGGCAGGGGAGCCTCCAGGGCGTCGGCTTCGAGCATGCTGACAGGTGCAAGTGGGCTCGCCTCTGAACTGGCCGCAAATGCCAGGATATTGTTGCGTCCAATTGCAGCCAGAGCCGGATTGAGTTCGATGCCGATAACTTGCTGAAATGGGTAAAGAGAGGCAGTCAACATCGCGCGACCCTTGCCAGCGCCAACATCGAGAAACGTGTATCGGTCAATCGCGTAAAGCGGCGGCGTTTGCAGCCACAGGTCGATGACGCAATCGAGAATGGACGGAGCGATTGCGTAATACGCGGTAATGTGCGCGTCGTTGGGGTGGCCGGTCAGCAGTCCGGTGCGGGGGATCAGGCCGCCGGTATCCGTGCCGTATGTGCGGTCAAAGGGGTGGATTGGCGCTGGCTTGGGAGCGTGGATGGAGACGACTTTTCTCGGCATTACTTTTTGCTCCAGGTGATACTTCGCTCCGCGAACCTTAAAAGATACGGTTGTTAAGGATCGGAAACGCCGGCGGGTCAAGCTTCAAACGGCGGCGTGCGTCGGTGCTGAGGCGATCCGCGGTCCAGGGCGTGTCAAGGAGCGTGAGCGTTGTGCCGGAGAGCTGTGGCAGGCCTGCGAGGCAGTTCTGAATCTGGGCCGAGAGCTGAACGTTTGCGTCGTCGTTTTGGGAAGTTGGAACGATTTCGAGTGTGAGGTGTTGGCGTGGAGGCACGCCGGGGATGCCGGCCCCGGGAGCGTCCGGGTCGAGTGCGAGGGAAACAGTTTCGATGCAGCCGAGGTCTACCAGGTTGAAGGGCTTTTTGTATGGGTTGCCGGGGTCATAGCAGGCTCGGAGTGCTTCGCGGATGTCGTGTTCAGTGAGCATTCAGTTGGTGCGGGTGGTGAGGTAAAGGGCAAGCGACTTGAGGGGGTCGGCGGCTTTGCCGAAGGGGGCGAGGGCGGCGAAGGCGTCGTCGATAAGTTGTTTGGCGTCGTGGATGCTCTGTTCGATGCCGAAGACGGCGGGCCACGTGGCCTTGACCTGCTCGGTGTCCTTACCTGCGGTCTTGCCGAGTTGAGCGGAGTCCTGGGTCATGTCGAGGACGTCGTCGACGATCTGGAAGGCGAGTCCGGCTTTTTGGCCGAAGGTGCGAAGGCGGGCGATGGAGTCCGCAGTGGCACCGGCGAGGTGGCCACCTGCGACGACGGATACGGCAATGAGGGCGCCGGTCTTGGCGCGGTGAATGCGCTCGACGAGGTCGGCGGTGGGTGTTACGCGCGGGGAATATCCCGGGCTGGACGGGTCTCCGGTGGAGCGTTTGCCTTCGGATTCTATGTCCATGACCTGGCCTCCGATCATGCCCGGGGGGAGGCCACCGGGGAGGTCGGCGCCTACGCCGGTGGAGATGGCGTCGGCGATCTCGCAGGTGATGGCGACGACGGCTTGCGCGGAGATCTGGAGGCGGGCGATGGTCTGGAAGGCGAGGGTCTGAAGGGCGTCGCCGGCCAGGATGGCGGTGGCTTCGCCGAAGACGACGTGGCAGGTGGGCTTGCCGCGGCGGAGGTCGTCGTTATCGAGGGCGGGGAGGTCGTCATGGATGAGGGAATAGGTATGAAGCATCTCAAGCGCCGCGCCAAGTTCTGCTGCGGCCTGCTCTTCGAGGGCGGGGCCGGCGATCATGCGGGCGGCTTCGAGGGCGAGGATGGGGCGGAGGCGCTTACCGCCGGCGAAGGTGCTGTGGCGCATCGCGCGATGGATGGAGTGGGGCGGTGTATC
>JAYVDT010000405.1:0-3875 GCA_043749265.1 Rhodanobacteraceae bacterium
GATTTGTTGCGGATGCAGATTGAACGCGACCGGATCGTGATCGCGCTGGAGACCGCCCGTCGCGAGGCGGCGCTGGCGCGTATTGAACTTTCACGTCAGATCGGGCGTTCTCTCTCGTCTGGGGAGCAACTGACTGATCTCCTGGACAAACCGTTGCCGGTTCAGACCCAAGCCATTGCCACTGTGCTTGCTGCTCGGGCGGATGTGGCGGTAGCCCGCCAGACCGTCTCAGCAGCGGAGGCGGATATTCGTCTGCAAAAGGCACTTGGAGTTCCGGACCTGGACCTTTTTGGGGGCTTGAAGCGCAACTTAGGGACAAATACGGTTTACGCGGGGCTGCAAATGCCACTTCCAATTAGAAATCGCAATCAGGGCGAGATTGCACGAGCAGAGGCAAATCACCATCTCGCACAGGATCAATTGCGGCAAGTGGAGTTTTCAGTTCGCGTCGAGGTCGACGCTGCACAGGAAGCATACTCACGGCAACGAACCATCATCGAAACAATATTGCCCGACATGCGTGCGCGCGCGCAAAAGAACCTTGCCATTATGAATGACGCGTACAAGACCGGGGGAGTGGATTTGCTCAGATTTATCGATGCGGAACGCACGGCAATCGATGTAGAGGCGAGCGCTTTGCGCTCTCTTGCAGAGTTTCAGCTGAGCGGCTTGCGGCTTCTGCTGGCGAATGGAGTGCGTCTATGAGGATCAAAAAAGTTTCGATTTTAGCTCTTATGCTTGCGTTCTTTGTTGCCGGCTGTTCGAAGAAGAAGGATGCCGGTGGCTCCAGCAAAGAAGCCGGACAGGAGAAGGGTGGAAGCGGCAGCACCTCAAGTTCCTCCTCTGCGGGAGAGGCTGACAAAAGCAGCAAGGGAGGTGCGCAGAGCAATGATGTCGTGAAGATTGCGGCAGAAGACCAGCAGCGTGCCGGCATTCAGATTGCTCCGATTTTGGTTCAGCAGGTCGCACGCCTGCTCTCCGCCGCCGGCCAGGTTGGTATGGATGAGCAGCACACCTCGCATCTGGGGACGGTGGCTGATGGCCGCATCACGACCGTAGACGTGCTGCCGGGCGCACACGTTCGCCGCGGACAGACACTTGGTACGCTTCACAGTCATATGGTGCATGAGACTGTCGGCGCGCTGGTTCAGGCTTATGCCGAAACCGACCGGCAGCGTGGGGCGGTGGCCTTTGCGCGGCAGGCGCAGGATCGGTATCACCACCTTCATTCCATTGAAGCTGCTTCGCTCGAAGAATCGCAACGCTCGGATCAGGAGCTTCTGCAGGCGCAGAAGATGTTGGTCGATGGTGAGGCCAATGTGCACATGGAACGCGAACATTTGTCCGAACTCTTGCAGGTGTCCCCGGAATCTCTGACGCCGACTAACTTGTATGACAGGGAATTGATCCCTATCCGTTCGCCGATTGATGGTGTAGTGATTGCACGCAACGTAACTGTAGGACAGGTGGTTGAGACGGGATTCGAAGCCTTCGTGATCTCAAACCTTTCCACGGTATGGGTTACAGCTGCGGTCAACGAGCAGGATGTTTCGCTGGTGCATGTCGGGGTTCCGGTGGACGTGGTTACGCAGGGTTTTCCGGACCGCGTTTTCAGAGGGCGGGTTGCCATGATTGGAAACTCACTGGATCTACAGACGAGGACGACGCCAGTCCGGATCGTTGTTCCAAATCCTGGAGGGCTGCTGCGGACAGGCATGTTTGCTTCGGCTCATATTGAGGAACCGCGCACGCGTCAGGCGATGTTTGTACCTGAGGATGCGCTGCAGGACATTAATGGAATGAAGGTCGTCTTTGCGACACGAGACGGGATTACGTTTCAAGCACGAACGGTGACGCTGGGCACCCGTTCCATGGGGAAGGCGGAGGTGATCGAAGGTCTTAGCCCGGACGACCGCATCGTCGTGATGGGCGCGTTCATGGTGAAGTCGGAGATGTTGAAGGGCACTATGGGTGAGGGGTAGCCGTGCGTAAAGTTGTCGATTTTTTCCTAGACAATCGGTGGCTCGTTGCCGCGGTTCTGGTACTGCTGATCGTTGGCGGTATAACGGTTATGTTTCAGCTTCCGATTGAAGCGTTCCCCGATCTGACCAACAATCAGGTTGTCGTGACGGTACAGTGTCCAGGAATGTCTCCGGTCGAGGTCGAACAACTTGTCACGTATCCCATCGAGACTTCGATGATGGGCATGCCCAAGCTACAGATGGTTCGCTCGACGTCCAAGCTGGACCTTTCGATGGTCACTGTAATATTCGACGACTCGATGGACAAGTACCTTGTGCGTCAGCTTGTTGCGGAGCGACTGAACCAGGTTCAGAGCCGAATCCCCATGGGCTTGCAGCCACAGATGAATCCGATGTCCACGGCTTTCGGCGAGGTGTATCAATACACCGTGGCCTCCCCAAAGATGTCGCTGATGGAGATCAAAACTCTGCACGATTGGGTAATCCGTTATGCTTTGCTCGCGGTGCCTGGGGTGAGCGAGATTAATTCCTGGGGCGGCGAGACCAAGCAGTTCGTCATCGAGGTTGAACCCGAGTCACTGCGTCGTTATAACCTTACGCTGCACCAGGTTGTGAGTTCCGTTACAAGCAACAACAGCAACTTTGGCGGAAGTTATATCGAGCATGCGGAGCAGCAATATACCGTGCGCGGTATAGGTCGCGCTGAAAATGAAGACGATCTCGGAAATATTGTTGTCTCTACGGCGAACGGTGTTCCGGTTCTGCTAAAGCAAGTGGCAGCCATCAAAATCGAACCGCTTCCACGACACGGAGCGGTGATGAAAGACGGCCACGGTGAGACGGTCTCCGGCATGGTGATCATTCTGCGCGGGGAAAACGGGCAGGAGATCATTAAGGAGATTAAGCAGAAGATTGCCGAGCTGAAGTTGCCGAATGGTGCAAAGATTATTCCGTTCTACGACCAGTCTGATGTCATCAACGCCACGACAGCCACAGTCAAGAAGAATTTGATCGAGGCTGCTGCGCTTGTCATTGTTATTCTTCTGATCTTTCTCGGCGACTGGCGCGCGGCGCTGGTTGTGGCGATGACGATTCCTCTGTCGTTGCTCTTCGGTTTTATCGGCATGGACGTCTTCGGCATTTCGGTAAACCTTATGAGTCTGGGCGCGATCGACTTTGGCACCATCGTCGATGGCTCCGTCGTGATGGTGGAGAACTGCATGCATCGCCTGGAAGGAAGCGACTCAGATAAACCACTTTTGGAGATAGTTCGCGATGCAGCCCACGAGGTCTCCCGGCCCATTATCTTTGGGGTGCTGATTATCATCGCCGTTTACCTTCCTGTGTTGACACTGCAAAGTCTGGAGGGGCGGATGTTTCGACCGATGGCTGTTACGGTTGTGTCCGCGCTTCTGGGCTCGTTGTTGTTAGCGCTCTTCGTTGTGCCTGCGGTGTGCACGTTAGCTCTTCGCCACACGGCGAAAAAAGGAGAGACGCAAAAAGACACAAAAAAGCCGGAGAAGCAGCACTGGCTGGACAAGGTGCGCGGCAGCTATAGCCGTTCGCTGCTTAGGGCCCGGACCCATAACAAGCTCATCCTGTTTACAGCCCTTGGCCTTGTGATCCTCGCACTTGGTTCGCTGAAATTTATCGGCACGGAGTTTATGCCCACGCTGGATGAGGGCTCGATGGTGGTTACTTCGAAGCGCCTTCCCGGTATTTCCTTGAGTGAATCAATCTCCATCGGAAAAGAAATTGAAAAGATCATCAAGAGTCAGCCAGAGGTTGAGAGCATCGTTACGAAACTTGGCCGACCCGATCTTGCGACGGAAGCGATGGGCGAATACGAGTCCGACTCTTACATCTCTTTCACCTCGAAGATGCAGAATGCGT
>JAYVDT010000406.1:0-3873 GCA_043749265.1 Rhodanobacteraceae bacterium
GACGGAGCCGGCATGCGCGACCGCCGCCCCGTCGACAAGGTCTCCATCCTCTCCGACAACAACGACGCCGTCACCATCGAACTTGAACAGGACACCCACCTGCCCCTCCAGCGCGCCTTCGAGTGGCGCAACTTGCAGTTCAAAGACCATGACCTTGACGAGGAAGTCTACGGTGACTGGAAGTTCTTCCAGGGTATCGGCACGCCGATGAACATGACTCGCTACCGTAACGGCGACATGGTTGACCAGACCTTTTACAAGAAGGTCCAATTCAACCAGCCACTCTCAAATGATCTCTTCGATATCGAGAAGGGCCTCAAAAAAAAGTGACTCCCTGATCAGCCTCCGCACCCAGGTCCGGACCTAAGTCATTTCTTTCGGACACTTTAGGGCCTTGCCCCCACGGTGGGAGGCAGGCCTCGTTTTATACTCAGAAAGCCATGAGCGAGCCTGAGATTCCCACTGCAACCGAAACACCGATAAAGCGCACCCTCGACATCACCGAGATCATGGCGATCCTGCCGCATCGCTATCCGTTCCTGCTCATCGATCGCGTTCTTGAGATGGAACCACGCCAGCGCATCGTCGCCATCAAGAACGTGACCATCAACGAGCCGCACTTCACCGGCCACTTTCCCGACTACCCGATCATGCCCGGCGTCCTCATGATCGAAGCCATCGCACAGACCGGCGGTGCGCTGCTGCTGACCGAGATCCCCGACCGCGACTCCAAGCTGATGGTCTTTACGGGCATCGAGAACGCCCGCTTCCGCCGGCCCGTTACGCCCGGCGACCAGCTCCGCATTGAGGTCACGGTCGTCAACTGGCGCAGCCGTGCGGTCAAGATGGCAGGCGTCATCACGGTAGAGGGCAAGGTCGTGTGCGACGCAACGGTGACGTGCCAGGTTGTTCCCCGCGTCCGTAAGCCCGTGGCAGCGGCGCCAGTCAGCGGCGTGGAGATTCCCGAGTGAAGACGCCCGGCATCCATCCGACTGCCATCATCGAGCCCGGCGCTGTAGTCCCCGCAAGCTGTATCATCGGCCCGTTCTGCACGATCGGGCCGAACGTGGTGCTGGACGCGGATTGCGAGCTGGTGTCGCATGTCGTGCTCGCCGGCCACACGACGATTGGCAAGAGGAATCGCTTCTTCTCGTTCGCATGCGTCGGCATTGCCCCTCAGGACCTGAAATACAACGACGAGCCCACGCGCATGACCATGGGCGACGGCAATACGATTCGCGAGTACGTGACGATTTCGCGCGGAACGGTCGGCGGCGGCGGCCACACCAGGGTCGGCAATGGCTGCCTGATCATGGCCTACACGCATATTGGGCACGATTGCGTCATCGGCGATGGCTGCATTCTGGCCAACTCTGCGACGCTGGCGGGTCATGTGATTGTCGAAGACTTTGCGGTGGTGGGCGCGCTTTGCCCGGTCCACCAGTTCTGCCGGATCGGAAAGTACTCCTATATCGGTGGCGGCACGACGATCACGCAGGACGTGCTGCCGTACTCGCTCACGTCGATCGCACGCGACAACCATGCTTACGGGCTGAACAAAGTTGGTTTGGAGCGCCGGGGCTTCTCGCCGGAGCAGCTCAAGGAGCTGCGGAGTGCCTACCGCGTGCTGACCGGCAGCAAGAAGAACGTCTCGCAGGCGCTTGAAGAGTTGCGCGGACGGCTGGAGGCCGGGGAGGCAGGCGAGCATGTGCGCTACCTCGTTGATTTTGTCGGGGCCAGCGAACGCGGCGTGATTCGATGAGCGCAGACAAGCTCGGCCTGATTGCGGGCAATGGGAGGTTTCCGTTCCTGCTTCTGGATGCTGCCCGGGCGCATGGGCTTAGCGTCGTTGTTGCGGCGATCCAGGAAGAGACCGATCCGGAGATGAACGAGCGTGCGGCGTCGGACCCTGCCGTGCGTGTGCACTGGATGTCGCTGGGCGAGTTGTCCAGGCTGATTGATACCTTCCGTGCCGAGGGCGTCTCGCGTGCCGTGATGGCGGGCCAGGTGAGTCACAAGCAGATCTTCTCAGCGATCCGGCCAGACTGGCGGCTGGCCAAACTGCTGATGAGCCTGCGGACACGCAACACGGACATGCTGCTGGGTGCGGTGGCCAAGGTGCTGGGTGATGAGGGCATCGAACTGATCTCGTCCACGGCTTACCTGGAGCCTTTGCTGGCGAAGGCTGGAGTGCTGGGAAGCCGCCCGCCGAACGACGACGAAGCGAAAGATGTGGAGTACGGGCTCGGCGTCGCGAAGGCGATTGCGGGTTACGACCTCGGGCAGACGGTGGTGATCGCGGCGCAGGCGTGCGTGGCAGTGGAGGCGATGGAAGGCACGGACGCGACGATTGCACGCGCCGGTCAGTTGTTCCGGTCGCTGGGGGAAGGTGACTCGACTCTGTCGCGCGCACTGACCGTGGTGAAGGTGGCGAAGCCAAACCAGGATATGCGCTTCGACGTCCCGGTGGTGGGCGTGGCCACGATTGAGACGATGCGTACGGCACGTGCGACCTGCCTGTGCGTGGAGGCGGGGCGTACGCTGCTGTTTGATCTTCCCGCCATGGTGCGGGCGGCAGACGAGGCGGGAATCGCGTTGATCGCACGGTAAGGGCGTGCGAAAGCTACTCCCACCTTTGGCCGACGGCGTAGAATTGCCCTGACCTCTGACCGGGCGCAAGTACAAAGCGGCCGGCCACATGTCAGTATTCAGATGAAATTTGGAAATGAGGATGCGAATGCGCAAAGGACTTATATATTTGGCGGCCGCCGGAGTGGTAGCTGCCGGGATTTTTGGTTACAGCGCCCATGCCGCTGCTGACGGAACACCGCTCGCAGCAGGTACGGTTGCGCCGGCCTTCACGCTGCCCTCGCAGACCGATACCTCGGTGAGCCTGAAAGACTACAAGGGCAAGTACGTTGTGCTGTACTTTTACCCGAAGGACATGACCTCCGGTTGCACGATGGAGGCGCATAACTTTGAGCGGGATACGGCGAAGTATGCCGCGCTCAACGCTGTCGTGCTGGGCGTGAGCTTGGATACGGTGGAGAGCCACAAGACCTTTTGCACCAAGGATGGCCTGAACTTTAAGCTGCTGGCGGATCCCAACGGCAAGGTCGCGACCGAGTATGGCGTGCCGGTAAGGGGTATGGGGCCGATCAGGTTCGCATCCCGCGACACATACCTGATTGGACCCGATGGCAAGGTGCTGAAGTTCTGGGAGGTCAAGAACATCCCGACCCACAGCGAAGAAGTGCTGGCCTCGATTACCGAGATGAAGAAGTAGGTTTTGTTTGGTAGTCGCTTGAACCTGGGTCTCGCATGCGAGACCCAGCGGTCACCCGGTTCTTAGTTGATTCAAAAGGTTGAGCAGACGCAGAAAGGCCCGGACTCTCAGAAACAGAGACCGGGCCTTTTTGCTTGCCTTACTGCACGTTGCCTTACAGTGCTACAAGGTCAAATTACTTCTTGGGGGTGGTTTTCTTGGCTACAGCCTTCTTGGCAGGAGCTGCCTTCTTGGCTACGGCCTTCTTTGCTGGGGCTGCCTTCTTGGCTACGGCCTTCTTTGCTGGGGCTGCCTTCTTCGCGACTGCCTTCTTCGCGGGTGCTGCTGCCTTCTTTGCCGGAGCTGCCTTCTTTGCGGGTGCTGCTTTCTTGGTTGCCAAGGTGATACCTCTCGTCGTGGATTTTTTGCTGCTTGCCAGACTCTTGTTGCCAAGCGCCTTTTCAGGGGCACCTTTACCGCCGCGTAGAGTACTGGACTTCTTCGCGGCAGATTTCGTGATGGAAGAAGAAACATCTTTTTTCGCGGATGCTTTTTTGGCCGGAGCCATCTTCTTCGCAGAAACTTTTTTTGCGACCACCTTCTTGGCC
>JAYVDT010000407.1:0-12283 GCA_043749265.1 Rhodanobacteraceae bacterium
GCCTGACCACCGGCGTAGGGCCCCATGCCGGCGAATCCGTAGGCTGCGCCAGCCATGCCAGGCATCACGGAAGGGTCTGCGCAGGTCAAGCAGTAACCACTCAATCCACGTTCGCAATTAGCGCAGAATCCGCAGCCGATATTGAACGGCAGCACTACCTTGTCACCCTTCTTTACCGTATCCACGGCCTTGCCGACTTCCACGACCACGCCCATATTCTCGTGGCCCAGAATCTTGCCGTTCTCCACATCAGTCCGGCCTTCGTACATATGCAGGTCGGAGCCGCAGATGTTCGTCGTTGTTAGCTTGATGATGACGTCGGTGAGCTTCTCAATTTTCGGATCGGGAACAGTATCGACCGAGACCTTCTTCGGTCCGTGATAAACAAGTGCTTTCATAGCAAATACCTTTCAGGGAGCGCAGCTTTCTAAGGCCACACTAGGTTAGCGAAATCTCGGTAAAGTGCTGACGTCAACGCAAACAACTATTTTGAGCGCGAGGCGTGAATTAACTTTGGCAGCGATCAGAACAACCACGGAAAATCCAATTCAACAGACGTTCAACTCACCGTTGGATGCGGTTTGGTCTAAGGAGGTGACCTAGCCCAGATGTTCGGTCTTTCCACATTGGAAGACCAATCTTCCTGACATTAAACGATGAGTTATCTGAGTCCAGATCCCTATGTCGGGGCCCATCACCGAGTAACAGATCTCCGACCTTGTAGACCACGCCTGCGAACCAGACCTGAGATGACCAAGAGACTCTCAAGAGTGTTTCCAGGCCCTCGCGTAGGCTTCGGCTGACAGCCTGAAGCGCTAACCAATCCCAAACGTTCAAACGGCCCATCCCTCGGCGGGGATGAGCCGTTTGATTTGTCGCTTGCTCTGTTTACGAACGGTTCATTCCAGCCAGCACGCCGTGCATGTAGCCGAAACTCTCGATTACACCGGGCATGGGGTTGTCACCGAAGATCTCATACTCAAGATCCACATTGCCCATGTACTTCTGATCCATGAGTTGCTGAAAGATGGCTCGAACGGGCATAATTCCTGCGCCTACGGCGACCTGGCTTTCCTTCGAATCCGCCTTGGCGAGATCCTTCATGTGTATATCAAAGAGGCGCGGGCCAACGGCTTTGATGGCCGCGACGACGTCAGTGCCTGCGCGCATCGTATGGCCTACGTCGATGCAGCAACCCATCCGTGGATCCATACCCTGGACCGCGGCCAGGACGTCGAGCGGGGAATGCCAGATCTTGTCCTCCGGGCCATGGTTGTGGATAGCCAGTTTGATGTCATATTCCTTCACGAATTTCTCGATCCTCGGAAGCATCGCAGGTGCTGGATCGCCAGCAACGATGACCTTGATCCCGGCACGCTTGGCGTACTCGAACTTGCCGCGAATGTCGGCGTCATCATCCTTGGGAAAGTAGATGGTTCCAGCGGCTGTGACCCTGATTCCGGCGGCAGCGTAGGCGTCCAGCGCTTTCTGCTCCTCTTCCGCGGAGGTTGAAGGAAGGTGATCCTTGACATCCTTGAGGTTGACGGTATCGATGTGCAGCTCCTTGAGAAAGCCGATCATCTGCTCACGCGTGAAATTGCGGAAGGTGTAGCTGGCCACACCGAGGTGGAAGCCTGCAGGGATTGTGCCCGAAGGCGTTCCCGCGCCGGTAAAGCCCTTTGCCGATACGCCGGAGACACAGGCAGCCGCTGCGGCCACCACTCCAGAACGAAGAAATGTACGCCGACTGCGGAGACCTCTGACACTGCTTGATAAATTCATGCCGCCATAGTAACAACTCCGAACCATCTCATGCACCTGCTTCTCTGAGAAGATAAGCAAGGATGAACATTCTTCTGCAGGACGCGCTCGACGAAATCACTGCCCGTACCCGGATGCTGGTCCAGCCAGATCGACTGGCTATCTCCGAGAAGGCCATTGCGGATCTGTTTGCGACGGGCATTGAAGAGCGGATTCTCCCGGTTGGCGCAGTCGCTCCACCCTTTGAGCTTCAGGACTCGCAGACGGGTCGGCCAGTTGCGTCCAGGGATCTGCTTTCGCTGGGGCCGTTGGTGGTCAAGTTCTTTCGAGGGCGATGGGATCCTTACTGCGTTACGGAACTTGAAATCTGGCGCGACCTTTATCCGAGCGTCCGGGAACACGGCGCGCTTTTCGTTGCGGCCTCGCCGCAGAACCGTCGCCAGAATGACTTTGCGGCGCAACAGCATGGACTTTCCTTCCCTTTGCTGTCCGATCCGGAGGCGATGCTGGCTGACGCCTTTGGCGCAGCGCACACCATTCCGGCGGACACGCGGCAATACTACCGGTCGATTCTGGTGAACATCCCGTTCGCGAACTCGGGGCTATCGTACGACACCGCGCCTGATTCAGCATGGAGGCTGCCGCTGCCGGCGCTCTTCCTGATTGATCAGGAGGGAGTGATTCAGTTCTCTGAAGGACACGCCGACCCCAAAGTGAGGCCGGAGCCTGCTGATGTGCTGGCCGTGTTGCACGGTCTGGCTCGTTAGCCGCCCGAGCCCGCCAATGCACCATGAACCGTACCCAAAACATCTTTTACCTCAACGCCCGGAGTGAAGTAGCGCCAGCCAAAATGATGGCTGGCGAGGCGGTGAGGGAAGCAGGGGGCGACGACTCGTTGAGGGTCGCTGCTTCAGGCGGGCGGCGGACTTCGTAAAGTTTTAGTGTCTCGTAGTAATGTTCCGCTCCAAAGTAACCCCAGAACAGCGCAGCATGCTCTGAAGCCGAAGAGCGCGCAAGCCGTTTTGCGGCTTGCGCGCTCTTGTTTGTGATGTCTACCTGTTAGCGCGGTAACGCTCAATAAGGGCATTGGTGCTCGAGTCGTGCGCCAACTTGCCCGAGCCTTCGAGCTCACCCAGGACGCGAGTAGCGAGGACTTTGCCCAGTTCCACGCCCCATTGGTCGAAAGAATCAATGTTCCAAATCGCACCCTCGGTGAAGACAGCATGCTCGTAGAGAGCAACGAGCTTGCCAAGATTTGCGGGCGTCAGGACGTCCGCAAGGATGGTGTTGGAAGGGCGATTGCCTTCAAAGACCTTGTGCGGAATCAGGGCTTCGGCGACTCCTTCCGCCCTGACTTCGTCCTCAGTCTTGCCGAAGGCCAGGGCTTCAGCCTGGGCAAAAACGTTAGCCATAAGCATGTCGTGATGGCGTCCGAGCGGGTTTAGCGTCTTGTAAAAGCCGATGAAGTCGCAGGGGATAAGGCGTGTTCCCTGGTGGATGAGTTGGTAGAACGAATGCTGGCCGTTTGTGCCGGGTTCGCCCCAGTAGACCGGGCCGGTCTCGTAGGTGACGTGCTTGCCCTCCATGGTGACGTGCTTGCCGTTGGACTCCATGGTGAGTTGCTGAAGATACGCCGGAAAACGCTTGAGGTATTGCTCGTAGGGAAGGATCGCGACTGTCTGGGCGTCGAAGAAGTCGGTGTACCAGACTGTGAGGAGACCCATCAGGACGGGCAGATTCTCCGCGAAGGGTGCGGTGCGGAAATGCTCGTCCATCTCATGAAGGCCGGCGAGCATGGCTTGGAAGTTGTCCGGACCAATGGCAATCATGGTTGAGAGGCCAATGGCAGAGTCCATGGAGTAGCGACCGCCAACCCAGTCCCAGAAGCCGAAGATATTGTCGGGATCGATCCCGAACTTTTCGACTTCCCTTGCATTAGTGGAGATGGCTACAAAGTGCCTCGCGACTGCCTTTTCATTGTGGAGTGAGGCCAGGAGCCACTCGCGCGCTGAGTGCGCGTTGGTCATGGTTTCCTGCGTGGTGAAGGTCTTGCTGGCGACGAGGAAGAGGGTCTCATCGGGGTGGAGATCCCGCACGGCCTCTGCAAAATCGGTGCCGTCTATGTTGGAGACAAAGCGCATGTTGAGATCACGCTGCGAGTAATGACGAAGCGCCTCATAGGCCATGACTGGCCCCAGATCGCTGCCACCGATGCCGATGTTCACGACGTTCTTGATGCGCTTTCCGGTGAAGCCTACCCATGTGCCCGACCGAATTTTGTCGGTAAAGGTGGACATCTTATCGAGAACTGCATGCACGGCGGGAACTACGTCTTCACCATCTACGACGATGCTTTGGCCCCTTGGGGCACGGAGGGCGACATGGAGAACCGCACGATCTTCGGTGACGTTGATCTTGTCGCCGCGGAACATGGCGGTGATTTTAGCGGCGAGGCCTGTCTCTTCCGCGACGGCGATCAGGAGCTTCAAGGTCTCGTCAGTGACGCGGTTTTTTGAATAGTCGAGGAAGATGCCCCCGACCTCCGCGTTGAAGCGCGTGCCCCGGCCGGGATCGGCTGCGAACATCTCCTTCAGGGTCTTGCTCTTCATCTTGCCGGCATGTAATGCGAGCGCCTTCCAGGACGACAATTCGCTTAAAGACTTCATTGAATCCGCCATCACAATCTCCTTGAATCCAAAGCAACCAACCCAGTTTAGAGCAAGGGATGACGAGATCGTAAATGCGTCTAAGGTTGCGAGAGGTTTGTCGCAGTTGAAATATTCGGGTCTGGGGTTTCGCCGGTCCACACGACGGGTTGCACCTGCTCGTTCGTGCGTTTATCGTTATAGGAGTCCGCCTATCGCACGACGGGCAGAGGAGCCAATGATGTCTACCCTCCCTACCCCTCCGGCAAAAGACCCTCGCCCAACCCCTGCTTCGTCGCTTGACGTGTACCAGGGCGATCCCAACTTTATGACTTCGCTGGCACGCGGGCTCATTGTGATCCAGTCGTTTACGCAGGCGACGCCGCAGATGACGATTTCGCAGCTTTCGGTAAAGACCGGGCTTTCGCGGGCCGCGGTCAGGCGTTGTTTGTACACGCTGACCAAGTTGGGCTTTGCGGGCGCTGAAGATGGTCAGCGCTATGCCCTGCGGCCGCGGATGCTCTCGCTGTCGCACACCTATACGACTTCATCGACACTCGCCACGGCGGCGCAACCGATTCTGGAGCGGATGTCGACGGCCTTTCGCGAGAGCTTTTCCGTGGCTACTTTGGATGGCGACGAGATTGTTTATATTGCTCGGACCCAGGTCCCTTCACGCGTGATGGCGGTGGATCTGCACATTGGATCGCGGCTTCCGGCGTACTGCACCTCGATGGGGCGCGTGCTGCTTGCGTTTTTGCCGCCGGAACAGTTGGAGCAGTATCTTGCACGTGTCGACCTGATTCCGCATACAACGCGAACGATTACGACCGTAGAAAAGCTGGGCCTCGCCCTAAGAAATACGCGGCGTCTTGGCTATGCACTGGTGGACCAGGAGCTTGAAGTGGGTTTGCGGTCGCTGGCTGTTCCGGTTTACGGGGCGGGTGGGCGGGTGGTTGCGACGGTGAACCTTTCAGGCAATGCACCGCGGATGCCGGTGTTCGATATGCAGTCGACCTTCCTTACGCCGCTGCGCAACGCCGCGTCAGAACTGAGCGCGTTTCTACGCTAGAGCGGGACACCCGATTTTTGCTATTGCACCCGCAATTGCACCAAACAGACTGTAGCCCCTTTTTGCATATACTCCGTCAACGGCAGTACTAACTTTATGCAGCCGAGCGATTCCACGAGGCGGATACAATAGGAGATGGACCACGATAAAATTACTAACCGAAACATCTTTCAAGCAACGTCCGAATTGAATTCATGATCAGATCGAACGACCAGGCAACCCGATTGAACTTTTCACCCGATCTCTCCGGCGAAGCTTCGGACCCCGCAAAAAGTCGCCTAACCTGTCTTCGCTACTGTTTCCTGATGATTCTTTTTCCGTTGCTGGCGATTCCTGCTTTGATCGCGCTCGGTGGGTCTGACTTCTTTCTCCATCATGGCGCCAGCGTGTGGGTTCGGGCCAATGATGCAATCTTCGACATGCACAATCGCGCGTGCGATGTGGTCGTCTATGGCGACTCCACCGCGATGACGGGAATCGATCCGGATCTGGTTGAGTCGAATACCGGTTTCCGGACCTGCAATATCGCGGTAACCAATGCAGTTCTGGCCGTAACCGATAACCTCACACTGGACTATTTTCTGGCGCATAACGCCAAGCCGCGCGTGATCCTGGTTCAGCTATCGCCCGATGGATTTCAGTTGGAAAATCACGCCTGGCGGCAGACCATTTACGCAGAGGGGCTACTTGAGCTTTTGCGGCACGGCCACCGCGGCGAGGCTCGTTCCGTGCTGCTTTCGCACCCGCAGGAGTCGATCTCGTTTGCAGGGTACGCAGCCGGATTCACGGCCTGGTATGGGATCAAGAATGTGTGGTTTCACGCCACGCATCTTCGCCCGGAAGAAGACACGGTGACGGTGCGAAACGGCTTTTTTACGCCGCCTTCGCCGGCTCGGACTTCCTGCACCCCGGCTGCTTCGGTCGTGTCCATGACGGACCCCCACCAGGCGGACTTTTCGCGGTCGC
The DNA here is from genome assembly GCA_043749265.1 of Rhodanobacteraceae bacterium. Lineage (GTDB taxonomy): Bacteria > Acidobacteriota > Terriglobia > Terriglobales > Acidobacteriaceae > Edaphobacter. The sequence goes on from JAYVDT010000407.1 coordinate 6,445, forward strand.
TGGTAGCCGACTACAAGGACAGATACGCGGCACGGGCGGGCATCGTTCTGGTAAATGTTGCGCCGATTCCCGCGTGTGACACGAACCTTGCGGCGTATTCGACGGAGTTGAACGGCGTGACTTCGAACTCGTTGCTGCCGCTGCCCATAGGTTACTTCAATGACGGTCGTCACTACACGGCGCAGGGGTCAGAGATCGTTTCGACGCTTATCGCCAAGGAACTGAATACGGTTGCGAGTCGAAATCCGTCGATCGACGATCGTATTCCGCCCAGCCGGACTATTGCCACGCTGCGTCGCGTGCGGCTCCGCGTGCGCCGCTAGGCGAACGGCCTCGATGCTCTTCAATTCCCTTCCGTTCCTCTTCATGTTTCTGCCGATAACGATGCTCGGCTTTCACCTGCTCGGTCGCTATGGACGACGACCGGTGATTGCCTGGCTTGCGATTGCATCGGTGGTTTTCTATGCGGCGTGGAATCGCACGTTCGTGCTTTTTTTGCTGGGTTCGATTCTAGTCAACTACCTTGCGGCATTTGTTATCGATGCGGCGCCGGAAGACTCAGTTCGCCGCAAGCGTCTGCTTTACCTGGGCATCGCGCTCAACCTGCTGGCGCTTTTTTACTTTAAATATCTGTTCAAGGTTCTGCTGCTTCTAAGCTGGTTGCATCTGGCTCCAGCGCAACCGCATGGGATTTTGCTTCCGCTCGGGATTTCCTTCTTCACGTTCACGCAGATTTCGTACCTTGTGGATCTGGCGCAGGGGCAAGCGGAACGCCAGGACTTTCTGTCGTACCTGCTTTTTGTTACATTCTTTCCTCACCTGATCGCAGGGCCGATTCTGCACCACAAGGAGATGATGCCGCAGTTTGGCAAAATCAGTTCGGAGGATCAGTCTCAGAATTTGGATCAGGCGCTGACGCCGGTGCCGCCGTCACGTCGGTTTGCGCTAAAACCGGCCGATGTTTCGCTGGGGATGACTTGGTTTCTGATGGGTCTCGCCAAGAAGGTGCTGATTGCAGACAAGCTGGCTCCGCAGGCGGACATGGCTTTTCTGCATGCTGGTTCGCTCACGGTGTTCAGCGCGATTACGGGTCTCGTTGTCTACTCGATGCAGCTTTACTTTGATTTTTCAGGGTATAGCGACATGGCGCTAGGGCTGGCGCGCATCTTCTCGATTCGATTTCCGCTCAATTTCGACTCGCCCTTCAAGGCTACAAGTGTGACGGAGTACTGGCAGCGCTGGCACATGACGCTGACGCGGTACGTCACGCTGTATCTCTATAATCCGCTGCTATTGGCCGTTCAGCGTCGGCGTTTGACGACGGGCCGCAAGATCTCTCGCAAGGCGCTTGCGACTCCCGCCGGTTTCATGGCGATGGTGGCTTACCCGACAATTGTGACGATGCTGCTCACTGGGTTGTGGCACGGCGCGGGCTTCCAATTTCTGATCTTTGGACTGATCCACGGGATTTATCTGACGGCGAATCAGGCCTGGAGACACTTCCGGCAGCGCGTCCACAATGGACCTGCGCCAACGCCCCCGACCGGCCTGCTGCGGCTTGGCTTGATGATCGGAGTGTATATACAGGTGGTGTTTGCGCTGATCTTTTTCCGGTCAAACTCTCTACACTCTGCAATTGCGATGTTGCACGATATGGTGGGCGCGCACGGCCTTGGTTCGTTCGATAGCGTACTGGATGGCTCGCTTGCGTTTGCTCTTTTTCCGGTGGTCTGGTTCATGCCGAACACGCAGCAGATTTTGGGGCAGGAGAAGGTTTCGGAGGTTCCGACGCCTGGTCCTGCCGCAGCGTCAACGATCGCACATGAGCAGGCGCCGACTTTGTTTCCGTGGCTTCGCTGGCAGCCCAACCTGGGGTGGAGCTTGTTCATGGCGGCGCTGTTCTTTGCGGTTCTCGTGGAACTGAATGAGAAGTCGACGTTTCTGTACTTCCAGTTCTAGGCTGCGTTAGCTTGCGGGCTCGAACACTCGCAGAAAGACGGCTCCCTTAGCGCTGCTCATGGTGACACTGCCGACGGCAATGACGACTGCTTCTCCAACACCAAAACGAATGGCGTTCACTGCGGCCTCCCCTCTAACTGCTACGACGCAACCGATACCGTCCATGCTCATCTCTAACGCCGTGCCGGCAAGAACTTCGAAACGGTCGACGACGAAGTACTTCTCGTGGATGAGGCGGGTGTAGCCTTCGCCATTCTTGGCGATTCTTTTGCCGGCATTGGTGCGAGTGTTGACGACGGCGAGGCCGGCTTCAAGGTGTAATTCGCGCGGGCGTCCATAATCAAAGAGGCGATAGGTGACGTCGCACATTTGCTGAACTTCTAGAAGAACAACGCCGGGGCCGATGGCGTGGACCGTGCCTGCGTCGACGAAGATCATGTCGCCTACCGAGACGGGAACCATCTCCAGCAACTCTTCCAGCGTTCCGTCGGAGATGGCGGTACGCACATGTTCAAGCTCGACTCCAGGCTTTAAGCCGCACGCAACGGAGGCTCCTTCGACAGCTTCAAGGACATACCAGCACTCGGTTTTACCGCGTTTCAGACCGAGCGCCTTGGCCTCTTCATCGTTGGGATGGACTTGGACGGAGAGTTTCTCGTCTGGGAAGAGCATCTTTACAAGCAGCGGAAACTCTCCGTCACCAAGCGTGCCGATACACTGCTGAGACAGGTCGGCGAGAGTGCGGCCGTCGTGCTCGCCGCCGACAATGAGGCAATCCGGCCCTGTGAGCCAGGCTTCGCCTACTTTTTCGCTAGTTCCTGTCTCCGCGTACCAGGGAGCCAGGCTGGTCCTGCCCCATACACGCTCTGCAAATTTAGGCTTGAGCTTGAATGGCTGCAGGTTGTGAGAATTAGTCATCATCATCTTTTCGGGCCTTCTTTCTCTTCTCCGTCAGCATTGCCGGGACGGGCTTGTCTCCCATTGCATCTTGCCACAGGATGGCGTTCAGCTTACGCGCATCCGCGCGATCCGCGTGAGTGAAGTCCATCTTCGCAGACTCTTTTGCTCCGAAGGTGGTTTTCTGGTTAGCGGTGTAGATGAGGCCGTTTTTGCGATTGGACGTGTCTGCGGTGAAGGCCGGCTGGTCACCCACGCCGGTTAAGAGGCTGCCCATCATGCTGCTCAATGCGTCGTTATTGTTCATTGGTGGCAGGCCAAGAACTGTTTCCATTGTACGGATCATACTTACGGTGGAGTAAAAGTGACTATCGACAAAGGCTGCTCCTGAAACCGAGCGGGGAGCATACTTGCTGACGACAAGGGCGATGGAGCGGTGCGCGTCGACATGGTCTGCTCCGTTTTGCGCGTCGTCTTCAAGAATAAAGAAGGCCGTGTCTGCCCAGAACGGCGACTGCGAGATGGCCTCGACCGCGCGACCGACGGCGAGGTCATTATCGGCGATAGATGACCTGGGAGTCGGACCGCCGGCAGTCGTGCCCGCGGTATGGTCATTGGCGAGGCGCAGCATGACAAAGTTGGGCATGGTGTCCTTGCCGGCCTTCTTGTCGGCTAACCAGCCGTCAAGGTGTTTCATAAAGATATTGACGCGGACCTGATCAGGAATACGGAGGTTGAAGTCGGGAGACTCGATGGCGTAGTGGCCGACGAGTTCCGGCTTGGTCGCCGTGTTGGTGGCAAGCAGCGGGATGGCCCATGGCCACTTGTTGATGCCGCCGCCCCAGATGTCAGGGAGCTTCTCTCCCGGTTTGATATCGCTGCGTGTGGCGCAGGTCTGACCGTCACGCATGGGGCCAAGCTGTGGGTCTTCCTGGCTGCTGCTATGTCCTTTTTCGTTGCAGAAGGTAGAGCTGATGAACTCGCCGAAGTGGTACAGGGTCTTGCCGTGTTTTGCGAGATTGCCCCAGAGGTAGCCGCTGGCAGGCTCGTTGACGTCGGGGATATTCTGCACTAGCGGGAGTCCGGCTGATACGACGCCTTCAAAGTCGTAGTGGTGTTCGCGGCCGCGATAGGAAATCTGCCAGGTGCGCTCGAGATAGTCGGTTCCGATGGCGGTATTGGACCATACGTGGCCGTCACCGGAGACTTCGCCAGAGTCGTAGAAGTTGTCAAGCACGCCAAATTGCAGCGCTAGCTTGTGCTGGTTCGGAGTAATGTCGGCGCCGTACATTGTGAGGCTCTTGTCGCCATTGCCAACGGGCTTGCCGTTCTGTTGAAGATCGCCGAAGATTTGGTCGTAGGTACGGTTTTCCTTGATGATGTAGATGACGTGCTTGATGGGCGATTTGCCGCTGGCGAAGGCTATCTTCTGCTCCGTCGCCTTCATTCGATTTGCCGCCAGGGTATCTTCCGTGAGGTGGCGCAACTGGCCTTGTGCGACGCCTGCGTCCACCACCGCGAGAGAGCCGTGGAGGAGCGTTGCTATATAAGTGAAGTCGCGCTTCTTGCGGGGCTCATTTCTTGCGGGTTCCGCGCTGCGTTGCTTGAAGTTGTTGGGGCCGGTGCCGGTTCCCTTCCCGCTGGCAATGAAGATTTTGCCGCCTGAGGATGCGACGGCCATCGGCAGCCATTCTGTGGGGATGAAACCCATTGGCTCAATGAAGCCACGAACGGCTGCTTTTCTAGTGAGCTTGTGGGCGTCGAGTACGGCAACGGCATCCGAACCCATATTTGCGACATAGATACGCGAACCATCGGCATTGACTGCAAGAGCCTCCGGCTGGGCGCCGTAGAAACTCTGTCCGGGCAGGCGAACATCGAAGAAGCCTTTGAGGTCGAAGCCATTTTTGGCAAGGCCGATTGCGGCCACTGCGTCGCGATTGCCAAGTGCGACGTAGAGTGTGTCGCCGTTTGGAGATAGTGCCAAGGCGTCAGGGTGGGTACCCGGGGCGGTCGGGTCTTTAGATTTCAAAATGGCTAGTTTACGTCCAACGGTTGCGTTCGCAAGATCAAGCTCGACCACTTCACTGCCATTCCATAACGCAACGAATCCGCGGCGGCCGTCCTTCGAGACAGCGAGAGCGACCGGGTAGACGCTGGGTATGACGTTGTTTTCGGCGAGGTCGAAACGGGTGAGCACGACGCCTGTAGTTGCGTCCAGCAGGATAACGTCATCAGAAAGATTGTCCGCGACGAGCAGTCGCTCCGGCATACCGGGGACTACGGAGATCGCGGCCGGATAAGGTAACCCGGTGGTACCCTCGACGTCGCCAACAAGATGAGTGGTGCGGCCTGGTGAGAGCGTCTGCATGGGTATTTTCATGACGCGGCCCGGTGTAATCTTGCCGTCGGCGAAGTTGTAGATAGCGATACCCGATCCGGTGCTGCCGGGCATAAGGCCTTCGGGGTCGCTGGCCGAGGCCATACTGGCGTAGATCCGCTGTCCGTCAGCTGAGAACGCGAGCCCGGAGAATAAAATTTGATTCTTTTCTGGTTGGGTACGTGCATCGGGATAGTCATGGAGTTCGCCGGTCTCGACATTTAATACCGCGAGTGACTGCATATAGCCGGACTCCAACGAGCCGTAGCCAGCGTTGACGGTGACGACCCAGTGGCCATCTGGCGAAACAGCCATGGAGACCGGAAGCGAACCCAGGACCTGCGGGCCGCCGGGCACAATGCCGAGAATCTGCTTGCTGGTTGGCAGATCAATCTTCCCTCCGGCTTTGGCTACGGGTGCCTGCTGCGCCGATACCATACCACTAATAGAAACGCATATCGACGCTGCCAGAACTACTACCCTTAACTGAATTGTCGTCATCACGAAAGCGTACCAAATGAGCGTCAACAACCCATTACAAAAGTCTTACAACGCGCCCTCTCGAACACTAGTACCGTTGTTATTAGCAACAGTGAGGACAGG
>JAYVDT010000408.1:0-3856 GCA_043749265.1 Rhodanobacteraceae bacterium
TTCCCCGGCCAGCAGGGTGGACCGCTCATGCACGTCATCGCGGCCAAAGCGGTCGCCTTCCGCGAGGCGCTCGAGCCGGACTTCGCCAAATACGCCGCCCAGACCGTCGCCAACGCCAAGGTGCTGGCCGAAGCCATCGCAGGCCACGGCTTCCGCATCATCTCCGGCGGTACGGATACGCACCTCATGCTCATCGACGTCTTCGCCAAAGGCATCCTGGGTTCAGAAGCTGAGCACGCTTTGGGCGAAGCCGGCATCACAGTCAACAAGAATGCGATTCCGTATGACACCAACCCGCCCATGAAGCCCTCCGGCATCCGTATCGGCACACCGGCTCTCACCACGCGCGGCATGAAGGAGCCGGAGATGTTGCTAATCGCCGCCTGGATCGTACGCGCGCTTGAGAATCGCAACGACCCCGGTGCCCTCGCAAAGATTCGTGGCGAAGTACTCGAACTTGCCGAGCGCTTTCCACTGTACGACTTTCTCCGCGCCGAAAGCGCCGCAATCCCAGTCCTTCAATAAGAGAGAAGAGAACCCGACGATGGCCCTCGCAATGCTCTCCTGGATCTTCGCCATCCCGCTGCTGGGCTTCTTCAATGGCTTCCGCACCCTGACGCCCATCGCCGTGCTGTGCTGGTTCGCCTACACCGGACACCTTGGCCTTCCCGGCCATCAAGTGGATAACCAGTTTGTACATGGAACGGGCATCTACGATACCTGGGCCTTCTGGACTGCCAAGCCGATCTCGGTCATCCTCTTCAGCATTCTTGCGGTCGGTGAATTCATCGGCGACAAGCTCCCCACGACGCCCAACCGCATCGCAGCCGTGCCGCTCATCGCCCGCATCTGCTTCGGCGGCCTGGTTGGCGCGCTCGCCGCCACGGCCCTTCACGGCTCGGCGATCGAGGGCGCCCTCCTCGGTTCCGCCTCCGCTCTGGCTGGCGCCTTTGTCGGCTACTACGCCCGCCGATCCCTCACCCACGACCTAGGCTACCCGGACTTCCCCATCGCCATCGGAGAAGACGTCATCACCATCTCCCTCTCCATCCTCGCCCTCGGAATCATCTCCGGCTGACATGTGGTCAACACCTGCGCCCGCTCTAGGGTGATTTGTAAGTCACGATCAGCCTGGATAAGGCAGGGGTTGTGTGACCCCCCCTACCGCTCAAACTCGAACTCCGTCTTCCCGTCGCGCAGCACCAGCATCGCGTCGAACGGCTTTCCGGCCTTGCTCTTGAAGCCCTTGATGACCTTTGTCCGGCCTTTGCGCACAAGTTCCTTCACCTGCGCCTCCGTGATCTCCTTGCCCGCGACCACTGCCTGCACCGTAAACGTGCAGCCCTCGCGAAAGCGCGCGCAGCCGTAGAAGGGCTGTCCCTGCCTCCGCGTCACCAGCCCGGCCTTGCACTTCGGACACACCATGTCGTCCTTGCCACCCTGAATTGGCGCGGCCTTGGGAGCCTCCATCGCGGTCGTCCGGAAGACTGCCGGAATATCCTTGCGCAAGCCTTCGGCGACCTCTCGCAATAACTCTTCCGGCTGCAGCTTTCCCTCTTCAACAAGCCCCAGCTTGGCCTCCATGTCGCCCGTCAACTCGGGGCTGGCAAGGTGCGGCAACGCCTGCGCGATCAGCGCAATCCCCTTCGAAGTCGGGTCAAACACCTTGCCCGTGCGCGTCACATATTCCAGCTCCAGCAGCCGCTGGATAATCGCCGACCGCGTCGCCTCTGTGCCGAGCCCGCGTCCCTTCATCACCTCACGCAGCGCATCGTCTTCAATCTCGCGCCCCGCAGTCTCCATCGCGGAGAGCAGCGTTGCATCCGTGTAGCGTGCAGGCGGCTTGCGCTCCTTCGTCACCATCTCGGCGTCGAGCACGCTTAGCACTTCATCCTTGTTCACCGCCGGCAGCGATTGTCTATCCTCGCTGTCCTCGCCGCGGCTCTCAAAGTCCGCATTACCTGTCAGAATCGTCCATCCCGGTGCCACCAGCCGCGTCCCCTTCGCGCGAAACCCATGACCCGCCATGTCCAGATCGATCCGCGTCTCCTCGGTCTCCTTGTCCGGCAGAAACATTGCCACAAACCGCTCCGCGACGATTGTGTAAACCTTGCCCTCATCGCCCGACAGACCCGGCGAACCCTTGGCCGTCGGAATAATTGCATGGTGATCGGACAGCTTTGACCCATCGACAAACCGCTTTGAAAGCTTCACCTTTACGCGCGCCAGCGCAACTGCAAGCGCGTCGTCCTTACCCAGCAGTCGAATCGCACGCAGCACCGCCGGCAGCCCACCCACCATGTCCTCAGACAAGTACCGCGACGAGCTTCTTGGATACGTAATGACTTTCTTTTCGTACAGGGTCTGCGCAACCTCCAGCGTGCGGTCGCTCGTAAGCCCGAACCGCCGATTGGCTTCCTTCTGCAGCTCACCCAGGTTATGCAGTTGTGGCGGCGGCGTCCGCTTCGGCTTCTTTTCGACGAGCGTCACAGTCGCCGGAGTCCCTTCAGGGACGTCTGCCAGAATCTTCTCCGCCTCAGCCTGCTTTTCAAAATCATGCTTGCCCTGCTTGTTCAGCGCACGCGCAATGAAGTTCTCCCCCGTCCTCAAATGAACGTCCGCGTGGACCTCATAAAAGTACGCCTTCACCCACCCCATAATCTCGTGGTGACGTTTCACAATCATCGCCAGTGTCGGCGTCTGCACGCGCCCAATGCTGCATAGCACGCCATTGTGCAGGGTCGAAGCCCGCGTGTGATTCATCCCAATCAGCCAGTCAAGCTGTGCCCGCGCCGCCGCGGCGGAGCCAAGGTTGTTGTATTCGCTTGCAGGTCGGAGCCGCTTGAACGCCGCTTCAATCGCCTCTTCCGTCAGCGACGAAGTCCAGAAACGCATCACCGGCTTCGTACATCCGGCCAGCGCGTAGATTCGCCGAAAGATCGCCTCGCCCTCGCGCCCTGCATCCGTGGCGTTCACCACCTCGGTTACACGTGGATCGTTGAGCAACCGAGCCACGACGCGGAACTGGTCCTCTGTACGCGGCTCTGCCAGAAACTGCCACTTCGCGGGAATCATCGGAAGCGCTTCCTTCCGCCACGGCTTGCCCCACGCGGCGTTCATCGCGTCGGGCTCGGCAAAGCGCACCAGATGCCCTACCGCGTAGGTGACAAGGTCGTGTGGCCCGCGAAAGAAGCCTTGCTCTTTGTGCGTACACCCCAGCGCTCGCGCAAGCTCTTTGGCAACCGACGGTTTTTCAGCAAGCACGACCCGCATCGACTTCAGTTTACCTGTATCGCTCGCGCCTACGCGTGCAGCCCCGCCTTCGCCAGCATCATCAGGAACTGTTTCTGCGTCATTGCGTCAATCGACTCGCCTACAAGCTTGCCGTCGCGGTCATACACAAACGATTTCGGGATCCCGTCGACGTGATACATCTTTGCCACCTTGCGCTCCGGATCCAGCAAAACCGGCGGATGATAGTTTGCCTGATTGATGAATGTGCCCACCTTGAACATCTCTTCATCGGTGATCGAAAGAATCACAAGCTGGTCCTTGAAGTGGGTGTAGATCGCATCCAGGTCCGGCATCTCCTTGCGGCACGGCGGGCACCACGTCGCCCAGAAGTTCACCAGCACTATCTTGCCCTTCAACTCCGATAGCGTGACCTTCTTGCCGTGCAGATCCGTGAGCGTAAAGTCGGCCTCGCGCGCGTCTTCTTCGTTCGCGGAGAGAATGGACTCCGCCTTTGCCATCATGGGCGAGTCCACCGTAGCCGTCGTATGCATGTACCGCTTCAGCTTCGCCAGTTCCATGTAGGCGTTGGATGGCGGGCCATCCGGCGTCTTCGAGGGCACCG